>JADGNT010000398.1 GCA_017883345.1 Candidatus Solibacter sp.
CTGGCCGTCGGCCTGCACGATGGAACCTTGCCGGCAAGCCTCGGCGATGGCCAGTTGCGCGGTGCGCCGGGAACAATCGGCGAGATCCATCACCTCCTCGCGCAGTTGGTTATAGCGAGCCTGCTGGCCGAGTCCGGCCAGCGCCTTGGTCACGTGCTCCTGCTCCACCTTCTTGCGCGCGGTGGCAGTCTTGGATGGCGCCAGACCGGCGGCGGAAAAGCACAGAGTTTGCGGGTCCAGTTGCAGTAGCCGGGGCTCCGGCGGAGCGGCATAGCGAAACTGGAAGCGCAACTCGACGGTGGCGGACAGATGGGCCGAAGGGCGCGTGAGCAGCAGGTAGGAGTCGCCGACCGCGTGCAGCGCCGAGGAACCGCGGAAGGCGCTGCCGATCTCGTCGCGGCCGATCGATTTGCGCACGTGATGCACCACGATGAGCGCCGCCTTGGACGCATCGCGCAGACGCAACAGGCTCTGACACAGCGCCGCCATGGAGCGCGTATCGTTCTCATCCTGGTCGTGAGTGGAGTACAAAGGGTCGAGTACGATCACCTCGGCGGCGGCCTGCCGGGCCGCGTTGAGGAAGTGATTCAGTCCCTGCGGCGCGCTGAGCAGATTGCCGCCGGCACGCGTGTCCACCAGCAGGTTTTGGTCGGCGGCGGCTCCCACGGATCGGCGCATCGACGCCAGACGCGCCACAAACTGCGGCGTGGGCAGTTCGAACTGGCAAACCAAAACCCGGCGCGCAGCCGGTATGCGGAAACCGGCGCGGTCTTTGCCCGCGGCCAGAGCGAGAGCCAGATTGGCCACCAGCAAGCTCTTGCCCACCTTGGGTTCACCGCCGACAAAGAGGATGCCGGCAGGCGGCAACAGTCCCGGCTCGATCCAGCCAGGCGGCGGCACTGCCGGTTGTTCGGTGAGTAACTGCGCCAGCGATACCACGCCCGGTTTCGGAGGTGTCTTGGCAGCGGCATCTTTCACAGCATTGCCTCCGCCGTGGCATCGAGTAAGATGGCTTCATTGACGGTCTGCGACTTACTCGCCGCGGCCAGCCGCAACGCCGTTATGGCGAGTTTGTTGACTTTGCGCGGAATGCCCTTGGTGGCCTGATACATCCCCTGGCGGGCGGTATCGTCAAACAGGGGCTGCGACACACCGGCGGCTTTGAGTTGTTGCGCCAGATAGGCGTCGAGTTCGTCGCGCGTGAGTCCCTCCAGGTGATATTGCACGCCGATGCGTTGTCGCAAGGCTTCGTGCATCTGCAGCGAAAGCGTGCGCCGTAGCAGCGGCTGGCCGACCAGCAACAGGGTGAGGTAGCGAGAGGAGTCCATGTCGAAGTTCAGCAGCAGGGGAAGTTGTTCCAGGGCGGGATGCGGCAGCAGGTGGGCTTCATCGCAGATCAGAATGGGATGCTGCTTCTTGCTCTGGTTCAGACGCACGATGGCGCCTGCAATCTGGCGCACCAGGTCGCCGCGGAAGTGCGCCGGTTCCAGGTCCAGTTCCAAGGCGATCTGGCGCAGCAAGTCCAGCGCGGAGCCCGAGGAGAAGTGCACGTAGAGGATCTTGTACAGGCTGGTATTGAGCGTAGCGGTGAATACGCGCGCGGCGGTGGATTTACCCGCGCCCACTTCGCCGGTGAGCAGGCCGGCGCCGTGATGCTGGGCCAGAAACTCCAGCCGCGTCTTGACCTGGTTCCAGGCCTGGGAAGGGTAGAGTTGTTTGGCGTCGGGGCAGTCGGAAAATGGGGTTTTCTTGAAGCCGAAAAAGGATTCCCACATGGTTACTTCTCCTCCGTTTTCCAGGGCGGCAGCAGACCGTTGAGGACCGCATCGACCAGCCGCGCCACGCCTTGCGGCTTGCCTTCCGAGTAAATCTCCAGTTGGGTCAGATCGAGCGGATCGAAGCGCACTTCGATGCGTTTACCGGCCAGATGCGCGGGCGCTTCGAAGAAACGATTCTTCAACAGGAAAGTGGAATCGCGGCGCACCAACCGGTCCACGCGATGAAAGAACAGACGCCGTAAATCGGTGGCCGGGGGAAGTTGGCGGACCTGTTCGATATCGCGCTGCCAGCGCACCAGGGGCGTGGTTTGCAAAGAGCTATGTTCACGGCGGTGATAGACGGTGTCGAGCCAGTGCCACAGCCGCTCGTTGAGTTGCTCGATGGAGAGCAGGACCTTGGGATCGAGCGAGGCCAGAAACTGTTCGCGCACGGAACGGAAGAAGCGTTCGATCTTACCGCGGCCTTCGGGCTGATAGGGAGGCGTGTGCACGATGAGAATGCCGATGGAAGCGGCAATGCGGGCCAACTGTGGGGAGCGGTAGATCTTGGCGTTATCCATGTAGAGGCGGGTGGGGATGCCGCGGGCGGCGATGGCCTGGCGCAGGCAGTCCAGAAAGGCATCCAATCCCTGGTTGGGATAGAACTGGGCGTGCGGGATGAGACGGCTGGCATCGTCGAGCGCAGCCTGGAGAAAGACCTGCTGCTTGCCTCCTCCGGGCCGTCCGACCCAGGGGCCGAAGAGCATGTCGGACTGCCAGATCTGATTGGCAAACTGCGCTTCGTACTTTTTATGCGCGGTGGCTTTGTCGAGTAACAGTTGGCGTTCGGTAAGCCCGTGGGCGCGCAGGAAACGATAGAGTGTGGAAGCCGACAGCCCGGCTTGATTCGGCTCGTTGGCCAGGGACAACTCGCGCAGCAGAGCGGCGCCGGTACGATGCGGGTTCTCGCGTTTGAAGCGTTCAATGAGGGCGGCGGTTTCCGGCGCGATGGCACGGGTCTGCCCGCGATCCTGGCGCGGTTTGGGAGACAACGCGGCCAGTCCGTTGCGGCGATAGCGCAGCGTCCAATCCAGCAACGTGTCCACCGAGACCTGGCGGCGGGCGGAATGGGGAATGTCGTAGAGGCGGGCGGCGATCTGCTGGGCGCGCCTGGTGAGTTCGCCGCGGGGCAGCGTCTCCAGCACCAGCGGCGCGATGAGGCCGTAACGGAAGAGCGCGATCTTTTCGGGTTTGTCGTCCATGGAGTGGCTTTTTCTCCCGGACCCAAGCTTACGGAGGAAGGTGGCGCGTTTCCATGCAAATGGTGTGTGGGGAGGCTCAGGCGGGCGCCGCGGCGGAGGAGAATGCGGCGCGGCGGCCGTCGGGAGCCAGACCGCGCGGCCAGCCCAGCAGGTGGCAGCGCACGCCGGCAAACAGGAAGCGGTGAGCGGCGACCCAGCCGGTGGATTCGAGCATGGCCAGGGCGCGGTGGACGAAGTCGGGCGCGGGAGCGGGTTGGGTCAACGCGGCCAGCGTGGCGCACAGCGCTTCGGCCTGCGCGCGGAAGCGGCGAATCCAGAACTGGCCGCGCTGGTAGGGCATCGGGGGCGGCGCGGTTTGGGCGGAGCCGTGCAGCGTTTGCGCCTGGAGCAGGCGGGCGATGAGGAACAGCGCGATGACCGTCAGGCTGCTGCGCAGGTAGGGCAAGACGAACTCAGGCAGCAGGGAGACGGTGCGCTTACATTCCTGGCACAAGTATCGGCGCACGCGGATGATGCCATCGAAGGTCGCGTCGATGAGTGTGCGTGTGTAGAAGCCATGGGCGGTGAGTGGATGTTTGGTTTGGCACTGCGGGCAGTAGCCAGGGCGGTAACAATCGGGGTCAGCCAGTTGCTCGGTATATTGCTGCACCGAACCGGCGAACGGGTGTAGGATCTGCATAGGATCTGCCTCCGGGAGCTGCGAACTCCCAAGGTTCGTTCTGCGGCGGGAGAGCTCTTTTGGATGGGTGTCCGTGGGAGTTCTTCCGCTCACCTCGATATCCTACACATCTGAGAAAGTCACGAAAAGGGAAGGGATAGCGCATCGGCGACCCCATCCCGCGGAGTTTGGCACGCTCGATCCCGGCGCCGCTTCTCGATCCCCTCCGGCGTGGCCCGAACTAATCTGAGAAACACTGCTCGCTACGCGGGGAAGAATTGCGACCCGTTACAGAACGGTCCGTATCCACGAGCCGAAGGACTGCCAGACCAGCGTGGTTTTCGTCGCGGAGAGGATCTGAAGCAGTCCCTGGGCGATGAGCCCGAGTTGGATGTGGCGATGGTAGGCTGCGATCTTACGGCGGACGGCGTTGCGGTAGGCATCCGATTTGCGGTGTAGGTGCTGGTTGCCGCTCACGCGCCGTAGTGGCGTCATGGCCGCCATCCAGAAGTGATAGGCATACGCGCCAATGACCCGGAGGGCCTGCTTGAAAGAGACTTCGATCTTGAATCGCAGGCCATAGATGCGGATGATGTCCAAGGGGGCCAGGGTCAGGTCCGTGCACATCAGCAGGATGGCACCGCGCTGAGGATGGAGTACCACGACAAAGCGGACGAGGATGCCGACCGGACGCCACAATAGGTCGGTGACCCGAAAGCGGAGGGTCACCCCCTGCTCGCCATAGACGGGACTGGGCGCCTCCTGAAGCTGATCCTCCTCCTTCAGCAGCGCTGCGACCTTGATCTTCTTCCCGTACTTTGCGGGCCGGCCCCGGCGCCGCGGCCGATGCGGCGGCGGGGGTGTCGCCGGGAAATAAGCCACGCTGTTGCTTTTGACGCGCGTGACCAGATGGTTCCCGTGGGCCAGCAGCCCGCGAACGATCTTGCCAGAGGCATAGTAGGCGTCGGCCACGAAGTAGAACGGCTCCTGCAGGTCCAGCGAGTCGAGCAGCAGGATCATCTTGTCCAGCAGGGTTCGGTGGTCGCGGTTGGAAAACACCGTGCCTTCGTGGATGCGACAGACCAAAGGCAAGGCGAATACGCTGGACAGGGCTTGGGTGAGCACGGCGACGGCCTGGCAGGAATGGCCGAAGATGTACTCCGGCTTGTTGTTTGACTCGGATTCTTGGTGGAGCTTTTTGACTCCGGGCATTTTCCGTCCGGCCTTGGCGACCTTGATGCCGTCGCCGACGAGGACGGCCTTGGTGTTCACGCGTAGGATGACCGAGCCGAGCCGGAAGACGAGAGCGCACCAGGCGCGGGTGAGCTTGTTCAGATCCAGGGCGGGGCTGTGGAAGAAGTCCAGGAGGCGGTCGTAGCAGGCCGGCTCCAGGCCCAGGGCGCGCACGATGCTGGTGACGCCGAGCAGATCTTTGCGCGTGGAGAATCCGGCCAGGCAGAGGGACATCCACAGGAAGGTCCGGGTCCGGGCGCAGGCGGAGCGCAATTCGCACACCAGATTCCACCAGTCGTACCAGAGCATGAGCGGCCTCCTTGCCGGGTAGTTCGAGAATTCGGTTTTCGGGCTTGACAATTGTCCGGGCATAGTATAGCATATATATGCTATACTATAAACGGCAAAAAAGGAGGCCGCATGAGCCGGAAACGGATTCAACAGATTGAGCGGAGGATCGATCGGATCAAGAAGGCGCTACTGGAGATCGGTCCGATGCGCCCGGGTTCGCTGACCCGCCAGTACAAGGATCCCCAACACCAAGCCGGGGCCTACTGGCAGATCAGCTATACACGCCGGATGAAGAGCCGCACGGAGTACGTCCGC
>JADGNT010000399.1 GCA_017883345.1 Candidatus Solibacter sp.
AAGGTGATGGATCACGTTTTCTACCTCACCGATGTAAACGGTCCGCGCCTGCAAAGTTCGAAGGGATACCGGGCGGCGGGCGATTGGGCGGTGAAGCGGCTGAGTGAATACGGTCTGTCCAATGTCCGCCTGGAGAAGTGGGGACCGTTCGGCAAGGGCTGGAACCTGGAACTCTATTCGGGACACATGCTGGAACCGCAGTACCAGCCGATCATCGCGATGCCGGTGGCGTGGACGGCGGGGACGAATGGCGTGGTGAGCGGGAATCCGATTCTGGTGACGCCGCAGACGCAGGCGGAGTTGGATGCGTTTAAAGGGAAGCTGGCGGGCAAGATTGTGTTGATTTCGCCGAAGCGGGATCTGGCGATGGTGACGACGCCGCTGGGTGTGCGCTACAGCGACGCGGAGTTGCAGGAGATCCAGTCGGCGCAGATTCAGATTCCGGGGCTGTTCGGACGCGGCGGGCGCGGCGGGCCTGCGGGAACGCCGGGAGGCCGCGGCGGGGCTGCCGGCGGGCTGACCCCGCAGGCGGTGCAGACCTTCCTGAAGGCGGAGAAACCGGCGCTGGTGATCCAGATCTCGGCGCGGGGCGACGGCGGCACGCTGCAGGGCGGCGGGGCGCGGGATCGCGACGTGACGGACAACCTGCCGACGCTGGTGATGGCGGCGGAGCACTACAACCGCATCGTGCGGCTGATGGAGCACGAAATCCCGGTGAAGCTGCAGTTCGAGATCAAGACCAGCTTCGACGACGCGGAGCCGTTCAACGTGATCGCGGAAATTCCGGGCAACGCGAAGAAGGACGAACTGGTGATGGTGGGCGGCCACTTCGATAGCTGGCACTACGCCACGGGCGCCACCGACAACGCGGCGGGCAGCGCGATCGCGATGGAAGTGATGCGCACGCTGAAAAGCCTGAACCTCAACATGGACCGCACGGTGCGCCTGGCGCTATGGGGCGGAGAAGAGCAAGGCCTCTTGGGATCGCGCGCCTACGTGAAGGAGCACTTCGCGGATCCAACGGTCATGAAACCGACGGCGGAGCACGAGAAGGTGGCGGGCTACTGGAATATCGACAACGGGACGGGGAAGATCCGCGGCATTTACCTGCAGGGCAACGAAATGGTCCGGCCGATTTTCGAGAAGTGGCTGGAGCCGTTCAAGGACATGGGGGCGACGACGATCACGAATCGCAACACGGGCGGCACGGATCACCAGGCCTTCGACGGCGTGGGCCTGCCGGGCTTCCAGTTCATCCAGGACACGATGGATTACGAGACGCGCACGCACCACACCAACATGGACACGTACGACCGCATACAGGCGACGGACATGCTGCAGATGACGGCGATTGAAGCGTCGATGGTGTACCTGACGGCGGTGCGGCCGGAGAAGCTGCCGCGCAAACCGCTGCCGGCTCCGCAGCCGGCCGGCCGCGGCGGCCGCGGTGGCGCCGATGGGGCTCCGACCGGGGGACGTGGGGGGAACTAGCACGTGGCGCAGGCACTCATGCCTGCCGCGTCCCCACTCATGGGGACGCTCTTGTCGAGACGAGTCTCGACACGGCAGGCACGAGTGCCTGCGCCACGCCAGACGGCCGGCGATCTTCAAGAACCTATTTCGCGTATGAGGCTGCGACTTCTCGAAATGGGAGAACCGTCCCGCCGTGCTCCCGGGAAAACTGAATCGCTTCACGCTCTTGAGCGAAGGCGAGGAGGCTCGGTGCGCACCGGTCATAATGTACGTCGGCAGGGCGCTTGTCGGCATCGATGATCTCGTGGGCCTGAGCGCACATGTTCACGTCGCTACCTTTAACCACGTAGGCGTCGTTCGGCGACAGTTTAGCCCCGGACAGAAATGCGGTCAGTTCCGTAACCCGTACGGCCTTGCCTTCCTGCCTTTGCTCCGAGAGCGCGCATGCCGGGCAGCAGAACAGCCTGGAACTGCCGTTGGCCAATGCGACAGTCCTCGAATGCGCGTGGATCGGCCGCTGGCAGGCGTAGCACTGTTCTGGTTGAGTCCGGACGTACGCTCGCCACCCGCCATACCCGGTGGCAAGCGCGACAACGGCGACGATAGCGAATAAGGCGAACTGGCGTGCACGTCCCATGGGCATTCCCCCCCTAATGAGAGTCTAGCTCAACTGGTCTATTGGGCCGCGCCGGCGGCCCGATACGAATTGAGGATTTTCAGCCCCTTCGATTGGTTCAAGCGCAACCATAGGTCGTTGTAGCGGGCCTCGTCGAGCCGCTGTTTGAGCTCGAAATTGAAGCCCTTAAGATTTCCATAATGGGTTTTGGCGCGCTCGAAGGTGGTGATCGTCAAGTCGAACGGCCCCGAACTGCTGATGTTCTCGATGTCCTCATACCGCCAGGTTCGCGAATCAGCCTTGTCGGCGGACCTGTAGACGATCGCCTCCGGGCCAACCTGAAGCACTCCTTCGTCGCCTCCGAATCGAAGCAGGTGTTTCACCGGAATCTCCCACAGAATATTTGAGAGATGGTCGGGAATCGTTGCCACCAGGCGTTGGTCCAGACGGCCCTTGAGGAGTTGATAGGCGTCTTCGAAGGTCTTGTCCGCGACCAGGTCGAACTGATATTCGCGGTCGGCCCCGAGCTTCCACTTGTTGTCCTTGTATGTCAGGACCGTCAGGGACTTGGGAGCGATCTTCAGTTGCTGGATGTCCTGGTAGTCCCAGCGCCAGGCGTGCGGATGCTTGGGCTGGTTGCCATTCTTGTAGGTTTCCTCAAACGACACGCCCGCGTCCGTGATGGTCAGCGTGCCCATGTTGCCCGCCTTCTTGATGTGCGGCGGGCGCGAGTGCCCGTGCCAGACGTCGTAACGGAGATCCTGCGCGAAGGCCGCCGGCGCCAGTAGCACGAGGCTAACTAAGAGCGCGCCAGTTCTTTTTTCAATTCGAAATTCCACTTCCACACCTCGTAGATTGCCGGATAAACCACCAGCTCCAGAATGAATGACGTAAAGATGCCGCCGATCATCGGGGCGGCGATGCGCTTCATCACATCGGCGCCCGTCCCCACGGACCACATAATCGGTATCAAGCCCAGGAACATGGTTGCGACGGTCATGAACTTCGGGCGAATTCGTTTCACCGCGCCATGCATGATCGCCGCTTGAAGGTCCCCAAGACTCTTGAGCTTGCCTTCCGCCTTCGCCTGGTCGTGAGCCAGATCGAGATACAGCATCATGAACACGCCGGTCTCGGCATCGACACCCATGAGCGCGATCAAACCGACCCACACACCGATGCTCATGTTGTAGCCGAGGAAGTACAGGAACCAGATGGCGCCCACGGCGGAGAACGGTACGGCCAAGATGATGATCATGGTCTTGGTCATGGACTTCGTGTTGAGATACAGCAACATGACGATCAGAAGAATGGTGAGCGGAAGCACCACGGTCAGCTTTTCCCGAACACGCTGCATGGCCTCGTACTGGCCGCTCCAGGCGAACGAATAGCCGGAGGGAAGCTTCACCTTATCGCGCACGACCTTTTTCGCTTCCTCGACATAGCCGCCGATATCGCGGCCGGCAACGTCCACGTACACGTAACCGTTCAGCATGCCGTTCTCGTCGCGCAGCATCGCGGGACCGCTCACCACCTGGATCTCGGCCAGTTGCGCGAGCGGTACTTGGGTCTGGCCGTCCATGGTCGGCACCAGGACGCGCCCCAATTTGTCGGGATCGCCGCGGTAATCCCGCATGTAGCGTACGTTGATGGGATAGCGCTCGCGGCCCTCGATGGTAGTGCTGACGTTCTCGCCGCCGATAGCGCTCATGATCACGTCCTGCGCGTCGTCAATGCTCAAGCCGTAGCGCGCCAGCTCGTCGCGATTCCATTTGAAATCGAGGAAGTAGCCGCCACTGGTGCGTTCCGAGAAAACACTCCGCGTGCCCTGCACCTTTGGCAACAAGGCCTCAATCTGGGTGCCGAGATCTTCGATCTTCTTGATATCAGCCCCGTAGATCTTGATTCCAACCGGCGTACGAATGCCCGTGGTGAGCATGTCCACGCGCGCCTTGATGGGCATCGTCCACGCGTTCGCGGTGCCGGGAATTTTGAGCGCCTGGTTCATCTCTTCCACCAATTGGTCGGTGGAGATGTGATCCGGCGTGAACCTGCGGAATATGCCCTTCGCCCATTTGGGCGCCCAGGAGGAATACCAGGTGTCCACCTTCCGCCACTGGGTCTCCGGTTTGAGAACAATCACCGTCTCCATCATGGAGAACGGAGCGGGGTCGGTGGACGTTTCCGCGCGCCCCGCCTTGCCGAGCACGGTGGATACTTCGGGGAACCGCTTGATGATGCGATCCTGCACCTGCATCAACTGCTGCGCCTGCGTGACGGAAATGCCGGGGAGGGTCGAAGGCATGTACATTAACGAGCCCTCATCGAGAGGCGGCATGAACTCGGAGCCCAGCCTCTCGAAGACCGGAACCGTTACGACGACCAGCGCTACCGCCCCGGCGATCACCAACCATTTCCATCGCAATGCCAACTCGCATACCGGCGCGTACAACCGGATCAGGATTTTGCTGATCGGGTGCGTCTCTTCCGAATGGATCGTGCCCACCAGGACGGCGTTGGTCACGCGAGCCAGCCAGCGCGGCCGGAACTCATAGTTCTTCATGTGGGTAAACAGCAGCCGCATGGCCGGATCGAGCGTGATCGCCAGAAACGCCGCAATGACCATGGAAAACGTTTTGGTATACGCCAGCGGCTTGAACAACCGGCCTTCCTGCGCTTCCAAGGTCAGCACCGGCAGGAAGGCGACTGCGATGACCAGCAGCGCAAAGAAACTTGGCCCGCCGACTTCTTTGACCGCATCGATCACCACCCGGTGATAATCCTCCTTGCGGCCCGTGCGTTCCCATTCTTCGAGCTTTTTATGGGTCTGCTCGACCACCACGATGGCTGCGTCCACCATGGCCCCAACCGCGATCGCGATCCCTCCCAAGGACATGATGTTCGATGTCAAGCCCATCATCTTCATCGGAATGAATGCAATGATCACGGCCACGGGAATGGTGACGATCGGGATGGTGGCACTGGGGATGTGCCACAGGAAGATCATGATGACGATGGCCACGATGATCAACTCTTCGGTAAGCGTTTGTTTCAGGTTCTCGATGGAGCGCAGGATCAGTTCGCTGCGGTCGTATGCGGTAACCACCTTCACCCCCGCTGGCAGCCCTCCCTCAGTGTCTTTTAGTTTCTGCTTGACGCGCTCGATTACTTGCAGGGCGTTCTCTCCCTGGCGCATGATGACAATGCCGGCGACCGTCTCACCTGTCCCGTTCCAGTCCGCAACCCCACGGCGGATGTCGGGTCCCAGAGTCACTTCTCCCACGTCGGATATGCGGATGGGAACACCGCCCGGAGTCTTCGCCAACACGATCTTGCCGATGTCGGCGGTGGATTGCGCGTAGCCGCGGCCGCGCACCATGTACTCGGCGCCGCTGAATTCCACCAGACGGCCGCCGACGTCGTTG
>JADGNT010000400.1 GCA_017883345.1 Candidatus Solibacter sp.
CGCGCGCGCCAGTTGCAGCGCCGCCTGCTTCTCCGCCAGCGGCAGGGCGCGCCCTTCCTTCACCTGCGCCTGGATCGCCGCCAGCACGGTTTCGAGGCTCTCCGCGTCCTTGCGCGCCAGCCTGAGCACACGCGCCGCGCGTTCCGCATCCAGGTAGAACGACGCGGTTCGATAAGCCACCTCATCGCGCTTGCCGGCCACATCGAAGCCGGCGCCGCGCACCTGCTCCTTGGCCTGCGCCACCGCGTAACTCTGCTGGCGATTGAAAAGGAACTGCGTGGCGTGCGCCTGCACGATGCTGGGCGCCGAGCCTTCGATGCTCATCGGAAACCCGTTGCTGTACGCCAGGCCGCTGCCCACATTGATCCGCGGCACGAAGGGGTCCTTCGCCACTTGTACCCCGTGCCGCGCGTTCTCTTCGTCCAGCCGCGCCAGCGTGATATCGGGATTCTGCGCGACCGCCCGCCCCACGGCCTCGCGCAGCGTCATGGGATGAATCTCAGCGTGCAGACAAAAACACACGGCAATACTTAGGAGGACCGCTCGCTTCACCATCCCTTGATTGTAAGCAGACCGCCCCCGGAGACTGACAAGACTGACATGAATTTCCGGCGCAGTTTGCCGGAAATTCGCTGTCAGCCCTGTCTGTCTCCGGTTCGCCGGTTCGCCGGATAAACCAAGCCCGCACAAACATTGATAAGATGTTCGGTCCACATGGGAGGAACCATGCCGTTCAAAGATTCGAAAGCGACGTTGCTGATTGGTGTATGCGCCGCGGCCTTGTGCGTCGGCGCGATGGTATCGCTAGAGGCGCAGCAGGCCACCGCCCCCGGCGGGCGCGGCGGCGGACGCGGGGGAGCCGCTGCCGGCGTCTTCACGGCGGCCGACGCGAATAAAGATGGGTTTGTCACGCGCGACGAGCTGAAGGCGGCCTTTGCCAAATGGCTGTCCGACGGCGACTCCGCCAGGACCGGTTCGCTCACGCAGGATCAGCTTGCGGCCACGGTGAATGCCGCATTGCCTCAGCCTGCGCCGCCGCCGGCCGGGGTCGGCTGGGCCCCCGGGCCCCAGAACCAGACCCCTAAACCGGACGATGTGGAGAAAATGATGGCCGCATTGCCCGACAAGGCGCCGGCCAAACCCAAGCAGCCGCGCAAGGTGCTCGTCCTGGCCAAGGCCAACGGCTTTGTGCACTCCTGCATCCCGCTGGCGGCGAAGACCATCGAAGCCATCGGCGTCAAGACTGGCGCGTGGACCACCACGGTTACCTATGATCCGGCCGCCATCACCGCGCAGAATCTGAAGCAGTACGATCTGCTATTTCTGGACAACACCACGGGCGCCTTCCTGGACGACGCGAACGATCCGTCCGCCAGCGCCGCCCGCAAAAAGGCGTTGCTCGAATTTGTCAGGTCGGGCAAGGGCCTGGCGGGGATTCACGCCGCCGCCGATTCCTACCATGAACAAGCCCGTGCGGGCCAGAGCGGCGCCGCGACACCCGCCGCGGGCGGCCGCGGGGGCGGCGCGGGAACGCTGCTCGCTTCCCAGATGCTGGCCGCGGGCGACAAGAACGGCGACCAGAAGCTCAGCCGCGAGGAGCTGAGCGCGCTGGCCGATGTCTGGTTCGACAAGCTCGACACGGAAAAGGCCGGCAAGGTGAGCCAGCAGGATTTCGCCGCGCGCTTCGCTTCGGTCCTGCCTCCGGCGCCGCCCGCCGCTCCCCGCGGCGCCCAGCAGGGCCGCGACACGCAAGTGGGCACCTGGCCCGAGTTCAACAAGATGATCGGCGGCTTCTTCAAGTTCCACTGGGTGGACCCGCAACTGATTACCACCAAGATCGACGACCCCAAGAGCCCGGTCACCGCGATGTTTCACGGCCAGGAGTTCGAGATCCACGACGAGACCTACACGTTCGGCATGGACACGTATTCGCGCACGAACCTGCACATCCTGACGAGCATCGACTACGACAAGATGAGCGACGCCGACAAGGCGAAGGAAGACTATCCGCGCGCCGACCACGACTACGGTCTGAGCTGGATCCGCCGCGAGGGCAAGGGCCGCATCTTCTACGAAGCCCACGGCCACAGCGAAAGGGTCTATGCGATCAAGCCGATGTTGGAGCACGTCCTGGCGGGCGTGCAATACGCGCTCGGCGATCTGAAGGCCGACGACAGCCCCAGCGTGAAGCCGAAGAAATAAACCCGGGGACAGACCCGACGTTCCCCGGTTTTAGTGCCCGAGAAACTCGGGGAACGTCGGGTCCGTCCCCGGGCTATCCGGGTGCGCTATCATGGTAGATAGCTTTGCTCTCCGTCAATAATATCTCCATGCGCTTCGGCGCCAGAATTCTGTTCGAAGACGTCACCTGCACGTTCCTGCCGGGTAGACGCTACGCCGTCACCGGTCCCAACGGCGCCGGCAAGTCGACGCTGATGAAGATCCTCACCGGCGACCTCGAGCCGACCAAGGGCTCCATCACCCGTCCCAAGAAGTTCGGCGTCCTGCGCCAGGACCAGTTTGCCTTCGACCAGTTCCGCGTCATCGATACGGTGATCATGGGCAATGTCCCGCTGTGGAAAGCCCTCGCCGAGCGCGACATCCTCTACGCCAAGCCCCACGACCAGCTCACCGACGAAGACGGCATGCGCCTCGGCGAGCTGGAAGGCGTGGTCGGCGAAGAGGGCGGCTATACCGCCGAGAGCGATGCCGCCGTCCTGCTGGATGGCCTCGGCGTCGACGACGCCCTGCACGCTCGCCGCATGAGCGAGATCCAGGGTGGCCAGAAGGTGCGCGTCCTGCTGGCGCAAGCCCTCTTCGGCACTCCCCCGCTGCTCCTCCTCGACGAGCCCACCAACCACCTCGATCTGGATAGCGTCCACTGGCTGCAGGATTACCTCACCTATTACCAGGGCGCCCTCATCGTAATCTCGCACGATCGCCACTTCCTCAACAGCGTCTGTACCCACGTCGCCGATATCGATTACGAAACCGTCATCATGTATACCGGCGGCTACGACGACATGGTGCTCGCCAAGACGCAGATCCGCTCGCGCATCGAATCGCAGAACCAGCAGCGCGAAAAGAAAATCGCCCAGCTCAACGAATTCATCGCCCGCTTTTCGGCCGGCACGCGCTCCAGCCAGGTCACCTCGCGGAAGAAGGAAGTGGAGCGCCTGCAAACCTCCGAACTGGCCCGCAGCAACATCGCACGCCCCTATATCAAGTTCGAAATGAAGCGTCCCTCGGGCCGCCATCCGCTGGAGATCAAAGCTCTCACCAAATCCTACGACGGACTGAAGGTGGTGGATAACTTCACCGCCAGCCTCTCACGCGGCGAACGCATCGCCCTGATGGGCCGCAACGGCACCGGCAAGACCACCCTGTTGAAGTCACTAATCCGCAGCGCCACCGGGTACATCGACGAGAGCGAGCGCGACTTCCCCCTCGACAACGGCACCGTCGTGTGGGGCCACGAAGCCGCCGTCGGCTACTTCGCGCAGGATCACACCGATTCCATCACGCACGGCATGACCACCATCCAGTGGCTGCACCAGTTCGATCCGCAAGCCTCGCAGGAGGAGCTGCGCGGGCTTCTCGGCCAGATGCTGTTCTCCGGCGACGATGCGCTCAAACCGACCCAAGCGCTCTCCGGCGGTGAATCGGCCCGCCTCATCTTCTGCCGCCTGATGCTCCAGAAGCCCAACTTCCTGGTGCTCGACGAGCCCACCAATCATCTCGATCTCGAGGCCATCAACGCCCTCAACTTCTCGCTCCAGAAGTACCAAGGCACGGTGCTCCTGGTCACCCACGATCACGATCTGATCGACGAAGTCGCCACCCGCATCTGGCACTTCGACCACGGCAAAATCGAAGACTTCAAGGGCCCGTACGAAGAATACGTGGCCTACGCGCAGGAAAAAGCGTCGTAATCGACGGCGCGTCCTTCGGCCCCAGCCATCCGGGCCGAAGGCCGATGTGCTCTCCGCTTCCTCCGCGCTCTTTTGCCTTTGCCTTCCTTCAGGTCTTCTCCGCGTTTTTCTCTGCGTCTCCGCGTCTCCGCGTCGAATCTCATCTCTCAAACTCCAAGCGAACCCGAGGCCAAGGACCGAGCGCCCTGAGCCACCTGTGGCATCATTGTGGAACGGTGAAAGAAGAAGCCGCACTCCGCAAGGAACTGGGACTGAGGGACCTCGTGCTGGCGCAGGTGCTCTGCGTCGTCGGTTCGAGCTGGGTTGGCGTCGCGGCGAAACTGGGGCGCGCGCACGTGGTCTTCTGGCTGGCGGCGATGCTCGCGTTCTACGTGCCGCTGGCGGCCGTGGTGATCTACCTGAATCGCCTGATGCCCTTGGAGGGCGGGCTCTACCAGTGGGCCAAGCAGGGGTTCGGCGAGATGGCGGGCTTCCTGATCGCGTGGAACCTGTGGGTGTACGCCGTGGTCGTCGTGGGCGCGATCATCTTCGTGGTGCCGACGGACCTCGGATACATGCTCGGCCCCGCGTGGGGGTGGCTGGCGGCGAGCCGCTGGGCGACCCTCGTCCTGACCGGCGGCGTGATGGCGGGAATCACGGCGGTGGCGGTGCGCGGCCTCGACATCGGCAAGTGGCTGCACAACGCGGGCAGCGTGATGATTCTGCTGGCCTACGTAATTTTGCTGGGGCTGCCGGTGTGGGCGCTGCTGCGCGGCGCCATCCCGCGCTACGAGCCGCTGCCCTGGGAGTGGCCCAAGGCGGACTGGTTCAGCCTGGCGATCTTCGGACAGATGACGGTGGGCGCGCTCAGCGGGTTCGAGTATGTGGCGATTCTGGCGGGCGAGTGCCGCGGCGCCGCGCGCACCATCGGGCAATCCGTGGTGATCTCGGCGCCGGTGATCGCGGTGATGTTCATCCTCGGCACCAGCACGGTGCTGACCTTCATCGGCGGGCAGCCGATCAACGTGATCGGGCCCATCCCGCAGACCTTCCGCGCAGCCTTCGGCACGGTGGGCGCGGCCGGTTTCGCCGCGCAGTTCGGCATCGCGCTGATTCTGGCGCGCGCGGTCGCCAGCGCCAGCCTGATCTTCACCGGGCTGACCCGCCTGCCGCTGGCCACCGGATGGGACAACCTGATACCGCGCTGGTTCACCCGGTTGGACGAGCGGCGGCGCACGCCGGTGAACTCCATTTACTTCGTGGCGGCGCTGGTGATGGGGCTGATTCTGCTGAGCCTGCTGGGAGTCCGGGAGCAGGAGGCCAGCCAACTGCTGACGATGGCCTCGATCGTGCACTACGCCATTGCCTACGTGGCCTTGTTCGCGCTGCCGCTGTTCGGGCGGGCGGCGCTGCGCCGCCAACTGCCGCGCTGGTTGAAAGTGGCCGCGGCCGCGGGCATGGCATCCAGCCTGGTGGCGCTTTTGATTTCGGTGTACCCCGTGGTGGACGTGGTCAGCCGGTTGGCGTTCGCGGGAAAAATCTGCGCCGTGGTGGTGGTGAGCAATATGGCCGGCGTGTTGATCTACCGGCTCGGGCAG
>JADGNT010000015.1 GCA_017883345.1 Candidatus Solibacter sp.
AGGGTCTGATTCTTGAGCAGCACCTCGAGGGCGCGTTTGCCCACGTGGCACTCCGTGCAGCCCTTGGAGGAGAATAGCTTCTCGCCGGAATCCGACGGCGGGAAGGAGAAGTTCCTGGCCAGATTGCGGGTCTCCGGCAGGTTTTGCAGGTAGACCAGCATGTCCGTCAATTCCTGCCCGGTGATCTTGCCCCAGGCCAACTTCTTCTTGGAGAATTCGGCGCGCATCTTGGGCCCGTGGTTCCACATCTGTTGGGCCAGGATCACCGGGTCGGCCAGCGACTCCCACTTGGCCACGGGTGGCGCGGCCGCTTCCTTCGAACTGGTGATGCCGTGGCAATCGGCGCAGTGCCGGGCGGTAAATGCCTGCTTGCCGCGGGCGGCGTCCCCGGCCATTTCGAAGTAGCGGGCCGACACGAAGTAGGCGAACAGATCCGCGGCCTTTTCGGGAGTCATGTTCCCCTTCTTGACGCCCTGCTGCTTCATGGCGGTCCACATATCGGGCGCGTGATTCCACATCAGGCTGGCCATCACCGAGGGAGTGTAGTCGCGACCCACGCGGCGCGACAGATCGGGCGCCAGGGTACCGCCTTTGCCCTTCAGGCTGTGACATTGAATGCACTGTTCGCTCTGGAACAGTTGTTCGCCGCGCCGGGCGTCGCCGGGGATAATACTCGCCCCTGGCGTACTCCAGACGACGACCGCGCCCACAGCAATCACTCGAAGCATGAACATTGCTGGTCTCCTATCTACTCAGTCTGAGCCCGGTCATGAAAATGTGCGCCCGGAACCCCTCATACAGATACAACTGCTCGCCGAAGCCGTACCATCGCCACTCGGTGTTCCATTGTACGTGCTTTTGGAGTGGCAGGGAAAGGCGTCCCAGCGGCTGATAGTAGCGTGAGGCCCGCGAGCCCGAGGAGACGAACAGCGATCCGCCGGCGGAAAGCTTGGGCGCGATGCCCGCCACCTTGGGCAGCACGATATCGATGGTCGAGGTCGCCGTGTGGGCGTTCTCTTTATAGTTGGAAACCGTGGGTGCGAAGAACGGCAGCAGCAGAAAATCGATATGGGAGTACAGCGTGGAGCGGTCGTACTCCGCCATGACGCTGATGCGCTTGCCGCCGCCGGGCGTCCAGAACGCGGCCAGCGAATTGTCCCGGCTGCGGAAATCGTACTGGATGCCCGCGGTGGGATTCTGGTTGTCGAGCAGCCCGAAGTTCGCCTGGAACCAGAGCGAGGCCGACGCCTGATACTTCGCCCGCGCCCGCACCTTCTGGTAGTTGTAGAGGCTGGTGCGGAAGTAATTCTGGTCGGTGGAGGCGCCTTCATAGTCCACGTTCAGGGAGAGCTTCTGCCAGGGACGGATGGTCGCCCCGGCCAGCCCCACATTGCGCTTCAATGCGCCGAGGGCCAGCGATCCGCTCTGGTCGAGGGTGCCCGCGCGCACGGTGGCATCGCCCCACTCGTAGCGGTAGCCGCCGCGCAGGGTGATTTTCTTCGTAACGTCGAGGATGGCTTCCACCTGCTGCCGGTTGTTGGTCACGGCCTGCTGTGTGGAAAGAGCCGAGACCAGCGCGGGGAAGGTGGCGCCCGGGGTGAGCAGGATCTGCTCGGTGAGCGCGCCCGCGCCGGTCTCGTTGTAGCGGTTGGTGGAGAAGGAGTCGATGATCTTCAACCGCTTGAAAGGCCGGATTTCCGCCCCCGCGCTGACGAGCGTGTGCTTGGCATTGGAGGAACTCGCGCCGATATTGTATTGCCCGCTGTAGAGAAGCAGCGAGCTGAGCAGCGCGAAATTGCCGGTCGCCGTGTCGAAGTAGCGCGCGTCCGTCTTGGGTTCGCTGTACAGGAATTGGCCGTTGAGGTCCAACCACGAAAAAGGACTGGCCGTCGCCAGAACCTTGGTGTACACACTGCTGCCGCGGACACCGTAGGTCTGCGTCAGGGTATTGAGCACCAGCGTGCCGCCCAGAATCGGTGTGGTGCGGTCGCCGAAATTCGCTCCGTTGGCGCTGGCCTGGTCGTCGTCCTTATAGGTGGTCCCGCCCTGTTCGAGCGTGACGTGCCAGCGATTGTATTCGAGCCGCACGCCGCCGCGATAGTTGTTGGTACTGTCGCGCAACAGCATGGGGACCGCGAATGAGTTGTTGCTGTCTTGCACCCAGGTTTCCACTCCGTGGCCGTAGCCCGAGTTTCGTTCGAACACGAGGTACGGCAGGATGTGCTTACCGGGGAAAAGCTCGAGATCCATGTAGCCGCTGCGCCGCCGCATGTCGAAGGCGCGCTCATCGAACCCGCGCGGCGCCAGGGGATTGGCGAACGAGGGCAGCGCGTTAAAGTACGCGATGTTCCGGTAGTCGCCGCGCAGTTCGTACACACCCCGCTTGTTGACGTCGATGTGAGCCGTATTGTAAGGGTCGCCCCCCCACGCATTGGCGCGGGCGTCGATGCGGTCAAATAGCCGGTGTTTGGGGTCGGTGATGGTGAAATCCAGACCCGTGAGCTTCGGTCCGGCGCCCAGATTGACGATGCTGCGGTAGGTGGGAAGACTCCCCCGCACGTCGCCCACCCAACGATAGCCGAAATCGAAGCTGCCGGTGATCCACTGCTCGGTGGAGGGGGCCGGGGAAGCGGCTTTCTCCGCGGCTTTCGCCGGAGCCGCCGGTTCAGGCGGCTTGGCCTGGTCGTCCGCCTTGGCGGGGGCTGCCGCGGCTGCTTCCGCCTTGGCTTCTGGCGTGACTGCTGCCTTGTCTGGGGGCTTGGCTGGCGGCGCCGGCGGTTGTGCAAATGCCGCAACGGTGATGAGGAATGCCAGTAGAAATCTCATTTGGTGAATGCCCGATTCGCATAGGAACCATGCACCTTCTGGTGACAGAGAGTGCAGTTTTGGAACCGCGGACTGCGCAGATCGTGGATCGCCGGCCCCACCGTTCCCAATGTCGAGTTGGCCGCGGGATTCGGCACCGGCAGGTTGGAGTGGCACTCCATGCACACGAAGCGCACTTCATGCCTGGTCAGCATCCGTGGATTCGCCGACCCGTGCGGTTGGTGGCACGCCGCGCATCCTTCGAGGCGCACCGGAGCGTGCTCAAACGGAAAGGGTCCCATTTTATCGCCGTGGCATTTGGCGCAGCTTGGTTCGTTGGAGCGCGTAGTCTGAATCTGCCGGGGCAACGCGCTGCCGTGCGGATTGTGACAATCCACGCAGGACATAGCCCCTTCCGGCAGGCGGTGTTTGTATGGTTTCTGGAAGCTGGCCCACACATCGGTGTGGCATGCGGCGCACAGTGCGTTGATTTCCGCCGGCTTGCGCGCAACCAGGCCGTGCGGTCCATTCTTGTGGATGGAGTGGCAGGCCGTGCAACTCACCTGATTTCTGGCATGACTGCTATTAATACGTCCGCTGTGCGTGGACTGATTCCGATGGCAGGTGAGGCAGGTGCGATCGGCTTCGCCGGGCTGCAACTTGGCAGGTTGTTTGATATCCGCGGCGGACGCCGATTCGGCGTGCTTGCTGCCCGGCCCGTGGCAGGACTCGCAGGCTTTGGTATCCCAGCCGCGTTTTTTATCGGTTTCCACCAGTTGGTGAGGGCTCTTCTGGAAGGCGTTGAAGATGTCCTCGTGACACATCTGGCAGGTAGTGGAGCCGACGAATTCCGCCGGCTTGTTCTCCGGGGGCGGAGAAGCGGGAGCGCCGGCTTTTTCCTGAGCGCTCCCCATGGCAGCTAACAGCATGGCCGCGCCCACAAGCCCCGCCGTGCGCGTCCATGAGGGACGCGCACGGGGAGACTGGTGGCGGGTTGAGTGTACGGGCAGCACGAACATGGCGTTCTGTCCTTTTCTTATTTGCCGGCGTGCATTTTGTCTACGTCGAACTCGGCGCCTATCGCGTGGCAGACATCGCAGCTCTCACCGAACTTCGGATCGGTCTGCAATACCGCGTGAGCCAGCGCCGAGAGTTTCAGGTGGCACGCCGTGCAGGCCGATGTTGTGGCCGCGACGGGGCTGATCCTGCCCTGCGGATCCAGCACGTTGTTCTTGCCGATGGGGAAGGTGGCTTCCGAGTTGTTGACGTGGCACATGTAGCATTTGGCCGTGTCGGGGACCCCGCCGGTGGGCGTCATCGCGGGATAACGCACGTCGCTGAAATCGTTATGGCTACCGCCGAACCCGACAATGATGTAGGTCTGATTGAATGCCTGCAGGCCCTCGCCGGTGTGGATCTTGTGGATCATCAGGGCGAAGTTGATGGACTGGGGCGGTAGGGCCTTGTCGGCCGGGTTGGTGGCGACCACGCGGACCACGCTGTCGTTCTCGCTCGGGTTGTGGCACAGCACGCACTGTTCGATCTGGTTGCGGTTTTCGCCGTGGAGCGAGAGGGTGCTGTGGCAGCCGTTGCATTTGGCAATGTCTACCACCTGGCGGCGCGCGGCCACTTTGGAGCCGTCCACCGCGAAGTAGAAGACCTTATTCACGGCGCCGTATTCGCTGGTCTGTTCCTGCGCCGTACCTGCCAGCAGCGTAATCCCGCGGCGGGCTTCGATGCCGATCGCGTACGTGCCCGTGGCCTTCGCCGGAATCAGGTGGGTGAAGGTGTAGGTGCAGGTGCCGTCGTTGGCGCACTTGGCCGTCGCAGCCGGACTCTCCGATACGTAGCCTGAAGTGGTTACGTCGGAACCGAAACTGGTGTAACCGTAGTCCGAGGCCGGACCGGCCAGCACCAGCGCCAGGCGGTTGCTGCCGCCGGTCAACTGCGCCATGGTGACGCCGTTGCCTGCGAAGTCTTTCACCGTGAAGGTGACGGTCGGGGCCTTGCCGGCAACGCCGTTATCCACTTTAAGGATGTTGGCAACGATGCCGGGGCGGGTGGCGGATTCGGTGGGAACGGTGTGCGCGCCCTTGATGGAAGCGTCGAACTCCAGTTCGCCCTGCGGAATGTGGCACTGGGTGCACTGGTTATCGGAAACCTGCGGCAGATTGACGTGGTTGGCGCCGGTGGCGAAGTTCACGTTGTCGTGGCAGGATCCGCAGGCCACGCGGCTCGGGTTCGTGAGCCAGTTATTGGCCTGCGCCGCACCCGTTACCTGCGTGGGTTCGTGGCAAAACACGCAGCGCCGCGGGTCGGACGGCAGAACCACCGTCGACCAGTCGGATACCGCCTGATTGAAACCGATGATCTGGTAGGGCTTGCCGGCAATTACGCTGGGGAGCTGGCTGCCCATGTGCAGCTTGTGGACGAACACCTTCATGTCCAAGGTGTTCCCGGTGTCGGGATCGACCGTCTGCGGGGTGTGGCACATGATGCACAGGTCGATGCCGCGGCGCGAGCCGCCATGGAACGACAGCGCATCGTGGCACTTGTTGCAGGTCGCCGTGCGGATCACGTCCCGGGTGTTGGTGGGCGCGCCGCCCGCCGGAATCCAGGTCATCGTATTGCTATCGTAATTCGTGCCCAGATCGAACTCGGTCAGGTTGCGCGAACCGTAGATGCCGACGCGATGGGTTGCCGTCGGGTCCCACGCAGCGCTGTTGGCGCCGGCGGCCTTGGTCTTAAAGGTGTAGACAAATTCGCCGTCGGCCACCTGTTTGGTGGTCCCGCCGGAATCCGCGCCCGCCTGAATCGCCGTCACGTTGGTGATGGGGCTGGTCTGTGGGCGCGTGGCGTACGACACAAACTGCGTCTGCCCTTTTGGGATGTACGCACAGAGGAAACTCACCGAGACAGCGCCCGGTGTGGTGATACCTGCCGGATCCAGGGGCAGTCCGTTGGGATCGGTAATCTTGTAATCGACACTGATCGTGCCGTCTTGCGCGATATTGGCCGAGACGATTTTCAGCGTCAGACCGGGACGAACGAAATTCACGGTCGCTTCCGAGGCGTAGTAGGCCTTGTCGTGCGGCGTGAATGCAGTCTTTTTTGGCGCGCTCATGAGAACCACGGAACCCGTGATCACTACCAGCGCCAATGCGTATCGAATAACCGCGAACACCGAAGAAGGAATCCGCATACTAATCTCCAATAATTAAGAAAACGTGACCTTTCCTGCCCACCGATTTGGCCGGGAGTACTCCCTATCCATACGGTCACCAGGCTGAAGCTACCGAGCGAAAGTATCAGAGCACTCGCCACGCCAAACCGCCGCCCCCGAAACCGGACATGGAAGCCTTTTGTTATGTGTCTGATGAAAAATCCAGCACGGCAGTGAGTTCTTTCCCTACCATCAGAGATGGGTCAAAAACACCGAGGTTCCTGGGTGAAAATCCGCACGTGGGATTTCGCCCTGAACGAATGCTCAGGAGTTTTAGATCGGGAATACACCTGAATTGGCTTGCCGCAGCCGAGGCTCTGGGCAACAAATGGTGCGCCGACGCTGTGGTGAACTTGCCGCAATTGGTTTGCCAATTTGACCGACCGTGGGGCTCTCGATGTTAGAAAACACCACAACTGGGATGTCAGTCAACCTGTTTTAGGAGAAGAGTATCCAAAAAATGTTTAGGTCTTGATTTCGTCTGTATTCACGTGTATCCTATCCACTTCGGTAAGACAATTCTGTACTCATAGGGATAATCCCGATGGCATTTTCGGCCGCTACCAAACTTCCAGACCGTGAGCACCGTCGGCGCATCGTGCGCCCATCGGACGACGTCCGGTACCGCGCACTCGCACGTCTGTACGAGCGCAGATCCGCCGTGGACAATTTGATTAGTGCTTTGGAACACTATCAGCAAGAGCAGAGGGGGCTAACCGCGCAGTGCCCCGCCGCTAGTGCTGAGGAGATGTCGTCGTAAGGTTGCGCTCGATGGCGAACTTGACCAGCCCCACCAGGTCGTGAACGTTGAGTTTACGCATCAGGCTGGCGCGGTAGGTATCCACCGTTTTGGGGCTGATTTCCAGCAGCTCGGCGATATCCTTGGCGCGGAGCCCGTTCACCAGATAAGAGAAGACCTCCATTTCCCGGGGGCTGAGCGCCCCCAGCGGGTCCTCGGGACGGCTCTTGTCGGCCTTGGCGAAGAGCCCGGCGCCGCGCAACATGGGCGACACGTACACGCCCCCGTCGCGCACAAAGTTGATGGCGTCCAGCAGATGACGCCCGGGACCGTCTTTGAGGAGGTAGGCGTCGGCGCCGGCGCGCAAGGCTTCCATTACCGTGCCTTCCTCGCGGCTGATCGAGAGGATCATCAGCCTGACGGTGCAGCCCGCCGTGCGCAGTCTGCGGATCGCCTCAACACCGGTCACCACCGGCATGTGCAGGTCGAGAATGGCGAAATCCGGTTTCAGTGCCATGATCATTTCGACCGCTGCGCCACCATCGGCCACCTGGCCCAGGACATGCATACCATGAGAGGTGCAGAGGGCCGCGATACCTTCCCTCACAATGACATGGTCGTCCGCCAGTACCACCGTCGTTGCTGCCAGTTCCTGCATGCTGCTCCTTCAGTTCCGCGCCTTCCGGCAGACTGTCCTTCGAGCGGGTGCGGTGCCGCCCCCCTGGGCCAAAATGACGCTACGATTCCACCGGGAATGGGCCTACGGTAACTACCAGTTTAGTACCATCCGGCCCACTTTCGACGTCCAATCTCCCGCCCAGCTCTTGCGCGTTTTCGCGGATCGAGCGCAAACCGATGCCGGAAGCCATGCTGGTGGGAGCGGAAAACACCCGCTGTGCATCGAACCCCACGCCGTTATCGCGGATGCTGAGAGAGATCTGGCCGCCAGAGACCTCCAGAGCCACGACGATGCGCGTGGCCCGCGAGTGCCGCGCCAGGTTGGAGAGCGCTTCCTGCAATCCACGGTAGATCAGGATCTTCACTTCCAGAGCGGGTTCCCAGGGTAAGGGATCGATCTGAAGGGATGCCTCGAAGCGTTGCGGAACACCGCTGATGTCCCACAATTGGCGGATTGCGGATTCCAGTGTAAGCCTTTGCCATTCTGGTGGATGCAGCCGCCTGGCGATGTCGCGGATCTGCTCCAGGGTGTCCGCCGCGAGGATGGAGATGCTGTTCAGCGCCTGCGCGACGTTGCCCGGGGGCGATGGTAATTCGGTAGAGATCACTTCAAGTTGCAGACGGATGGCGGCCAGCATCTGGCCGACGCCGGTATGCAGTTCGCGCCCCAATCGCTGGCGTTCCATCTCAATCTGGCGTACGGCTTTGCGCCCGCCGCGCCCGCGCCGCTGTTGCGCGGTGGCAAACAGGCGCCGCTCCAACCCCAGCAGTTGGAGCAAATGACCGGTGAGCCGCCTCTGGAGCACCAACAGGTCCTTGGTTTCCTGGGGTTCCACTTCCACCGCCTGGGCTCCGATCAGCACGCTGGTTGGCGACTCCCAGACCAGCCAGAAGTGTAGGGGCGCAACCTCGATCTCACGGGTGGCTCGCGGACGCGAACTCCGGCGAATGATCGCATCCGACAAATGCTCCGGATTCCGCAAGACTATGCGAGTCGAATTGTTCATCCAGAGCACACGCCCCAGGAAGTCGCATTCCAACAACAACGGACATGTGACGCTTCCCTTGTGCATGGACTCGGATTCCACGCTGTAATCCAACCAGAGGTCTCCTGTAGTTGAGGATCTTTCCTAGCCAGCATGTCAGCATGTGAAGACGCCCGCAATCACGGTACGTACCCAGTACTTCCCGTATCCACCACAGGGCTTGCATTCGTGTGACGGTCATACTATAAGTGGATCAGCCATGTCACGAGTTCTCAACTATGTACCGCGTGTTGCGCTTTTCCTGGCGGGGGTCGCCGCGGCTGCCATTACCCTGCCCCGGCGCGAACGCGCCGGCATGGATTCAGCCACGGCTGATGAAGTGAAGCGCTCGCTGGCCGGTCTGGAAGCCCGCCTGCAAACCCGCGAGACTGCCGATGCGGCACGTTTCGCCCGAGTCGAGATTCGCCTCGAAGAGCACGCCGCCAAGCTGGCGGATGTCCCGTCTACCGGCCAAATCGTTGCAGCCATGGAACAATTACTATCCAGAACCATGGCATCTCTGGATGACCGTCTGACCACCCAGGTACACTCCATCGAAGTTCTCAAAACCACCGTGTCACAGACCGATAGCCTGCTCGAGAGAGTGCTGGAGTCCCTCGATTCGCTCCAGACGTTCACGGATACTGTGGATATTGCCGAAGATCCGTTGCTCAGCCAGGCGAGGATGTAATCTGTTTGGAGGTACCTGAGTGTGGTTTTTTCCTACTAGAAATCAGGGATCCCTGATTTGCTTTTGTCGTAAAACATACTACCCTCAGGAGTGGTAGGTAATGGACCTCTCCAAAGTACTAGAGCAGTTACGTAGGGAATTGGCGCACGTGGATGCAGCCATTCTCAGCCTGGAGCGGTTGCAGGCGAAGGTAGCCCGGCGCGGGCGCCCGCCCACGATGCTGTCGGAACTCCGCAAGGCCCACCCCGCGCCTAGGCCGATCGGGCGACGGCAGGCGCGCGGCAGTCCCCCCATCGAGTAAGCAGACACTGCAACTCCGGGCGGCGGCTCGGCTGTCGAGGGGGCGCCGTTTGCCAATTTACCCGTGGCTGCGATTCTTCACCAGGAGCTGGATCGCGCCGGACAGACGCATATCATCCTTATCGCATGCCTCGGCGATCTCGTAGTTTTCGGATGGATCCGATTCGCCCGTAATGCACGTGAAGCAGGCGTTCCCGGCTTCCGCCGACCCGATGACCCAGATTGGCGCGCCACAGTGGCACCGGCTTCCAGCCCGGTACGCATCGAGCGCCGATTGCAGCCGCTTGGTTACCGCGCCGGCAGTCTCGCCGCGATTATTCCGCAGGTGCAAGCGAACGTAGTCAGGGATCTTTATTGGCACGAAACCCATGGCTTGATGCGGCTCGCGTTTTAGAACGGAACGTCGTCGTCGGTGATGCCCTGGTTGAAATCCTCGGCCGGCTGCGCAGAGGGTGCCGCTGGCGGACGCTGCGCGGAACGGGGCATCGATACGGGCCGGTCATAATCGCCGGAGCCCTCCGGGGGAGCGTCGCCGCGACCACCGCCGCCACCCAGCAAGACCAGGTTTTGAGCGTCGCAGACTACTTCGGTGAAGTACTTCTTGTGCCCTTCTTTGTCGTCATAACTGCGAGTTTCGAGACGGCCTTCCAGATAGATTTGCTTACCTTTGAGCAGGAAATTGGCGACATGCTCCGTTTTCCAGACGGCGATATTGTGCCAGTCCGTGATCTCTTTCCATTCGCCAGACTGCTGGTCTTTGGTGGAACGATTCGTCGCCAAGGAAAACTTGGAAATCGAAATTCCGCTGGGGGTGAATTTGGTGTCGGCATCCTTGCCAAGATGCCCGATGAGAATGACTTTGTTGACGCTTTTAGATGCCATCTTATCCTGCACTGTAACACACCCCGGGCACGGCGGCGGGCGCTTTTCGGGTGCTTAACCGTTTTCGGGAAAGCGGGCCATGAACACGCCTTCCCTGGCAGGATACGCCCCATTTTCGTCGTGTACCCGAAAACGTTTAAGCAGCCGCGCTTTTCGCCGCCGATTTCGCGGCCGCTACTGGATCGACGCGGCGCCGCACGCGGAGGCCAGGGAACGGGCCTCGTCCCGGGGGAAAAACGGCGAGACCTTGGCCAAGGCGAGATTCAGCGACTGGCGGGCCTCGCCGCAGGCGCCGCCGGCTACCGCCGCCAGATGACGCCATGCGCGGGCGTCGGGGAGCAGCGCGCCCGTCATCTCGAAATTCAGCGCGCTAGAGAATTCCTCTTCGGCGCGCGCGAAATCCTGGCGGCGATAGAGAACGATGCCGCGATAGAGGTGGGCCTCGCCGCTCGCCAGATCCAGGGCCGCGGCAAACGCGAAACGGCTGGCCAGGTTGTAGTCCGCCAGCGCCGCGTCCTTGCTGCCGGCGAGTTCCTTGGCGCGAGCCCGCAGGAATAGCGCGTACGGACTGGCGGAATCGGCCTGGATGGAGGCATCCAGCGTAAGCATGGCGCCGGGGAGATCTCCGGCCAGCAAGCGCGCACCGCCCCAATCGGCGAGCGCGGAAGCATACTGAGGCCGCGGCCCGAGCGCTTGCAGAAAAGTGGGTCCCTCGCCCTGCCAGATACGCTTCCACCGATCGATGGCCTGGGCGTATTGCGCAGCCGCGGGGCCGTACCTGGCGTTGTCGAAATCGCGGCGGCCCTGCACCCACACGCTCCAGCCGGAGCCGGGCGTCCGGGAGAAATGGCGCGCCGCTTCGTCCAGTTGGTTGCCACGCAGGGCAATCCAACCCAGCCATTGGGCTCCTCCAGCCAGCAACTCAGCGCAGAACGTGGCCGGCATCAGGTCAGGTTTACACGACGGCGATTCCAGTGCGGCGGCTATTTCCTGGCGCGCCCCGGCAGCCACAGCGCCGGTCGCGGCGTGCAAGCGGGCGATGCCGGCAAATACGCGCAGGGCCGCGGACACCGGCTCGGGCGGCGCGTGCTTCGGGCTCTTGCGGATGCGATCCGGCCAGACTTCGATGGCCTTGTCAAACTCGGCGGCGGCGGCCAGAAACTGGCGAGGGTCCTCGCTAGCCGCGGCGCCGGCGAAGTTGCAGTAGCCTTTCCGGTAAAATAGCAGCGATCGTTCTTCCGGAGAGCTCACCGACAGGGCGGCCGCCTGCGACTGCATGCATACTTCGGCATCCGGGATGCGCGGCCGGGACACGCTCTCCACGCGCTCGAAATCCGACTGCGCCTTCAGAGCGGTGGCCGCTTGGCGCTTGTCGGCGGCGAGGAGGATGAATGTTGCCAAGAGTGCCAGCGCGCAGACCTTCATGGATAATCACCGCGCATCTAGCGTGCCGTTGTGCGGAAGGGTACGGAGAGATGGCCTACACTAAGCGCGGCGAAGAACGTCGGCAAGGACGCCGACGTGGCAGCCTGAAAGGCTACTCTACTTAGTAAAGATGGTGGCGTCCACGTTCATACCGGGGCGCAGCACCAGGCCGTTGGTCTGGTCGATCAGGATCTTCACCGGAATGCGCTGCACCACCTTGACGAAGTTACCGGTGGCGTTCTCCGGGGGGAGCAGACTCAAGCGGCTGCCGGTGGCGCCGGAGATGGAATCCACGTGGCCGGAGACGGAGCGTCCGTACATGTCCACTTGGATTTCGGCGCGCTGCCCGGGATGGACCGTGGCCAATTGCGTCTCCTTGAAATTGGCCGTGACCCACACGTCCTGCAATGGAATGATGGTCATGAGGCTCTGGCCGGGCTGAACGATCTGTCCGGGCTCCACCGATTTGCGGGTGACCACGCCATCCACCGGGGCCACCAGGGTGGTGTAGCCGAGTTGCAGTTCGGCCGCCGCCAGGTTGGCGCGCGCGCCCTCGACACCGGCCGCGGCAGTGCCGCTTTCGGCGCGGCGCACGTCCACCTGCTTGCGATTGGCCTGTGACGCCTCCACCTGGGCCTGGGCCAGGCTGACGCGCGATTGCGCGGCGGCCACCGCCGCCTTGCGAATGCCCGCGTTCTGTTGCACCGAAGCCACCTGCTCCTGGGTAGCGCGCAGTTCGCTCTCGGCGACCCGCGCGGCCGCCTGGTAGGCGTCGTATTGCAGGCGTGAGATCTCGGTCTTGTCGAGCAGCGGCTTCATGCGTGCGAGATCGGCCTGAGCGCGCTCATTGCTCGCCTGCTTGGTCCGCACGTTGGCTTCGACGACGGCGATATCGGAGCTGGCGGCCTGCTCGTACCCGAGGCGGGCGCGATCCAGTTCGGCCATGGCGTCGGCGAGCTGCGCGGTGGCGCCCGAGGCGCCGGATTGGGTGGTTTCATTGGTCAGGGGCACTACCGTCTGGGCGGTATGCAACTGGCTCTGCGCCTGCAACAGGGCGGCGCGGGCGATATCCACCCTGGCCTGGTAATCGCGCGGGTCGATGCGCACCAGGATATCGCCGGCCTTCACGGGCTGGTTGTCCTTGGCCAGCACTTCGAGCACGTTTCCGGGAATCTTGGGCGCGATCGCCGTGATGTGCGCGTCCACCTGAGCGTCGTCGCTCGACACGCGGTCGAGGAAATGGAAGTAGGCCCAGGCGCCGGCCGCCAGCGCCACCACCAGCATGCCCAGCACGATGAACTTGACGGGCGAGCGCCGGGGCTCCTCCGCCGGGGGCTGCACCGCAAGCGGTCTCTGCGATCTTGACAATTCGTCCATCACGTCAGGCATCCTATATTATTACCTTCCCTCACTTGGATGGGGCAAGCCGGGGGCCAGATCCATCCCGCTCTCCAACGCGCTCATCCGACTGGATTTCTGCGTACCTCCCGCGCCCTGGAGCCAGCCGGTTGTGCCGCTATTTCGGCACTTAAACCCGGGGACAGACGGAACGTTTTCCAGTTTTCCTGGAACCCGTGGACAGACGGGAACCCGGGGACAGACGGAACGTTTTCCAGTTTTCCTGGCTCTTTCGAGCTATAGAAACCCGGTGAACGTTCCGTCTGTCCCCGGGTTTTAAGAAACCGGTGAACGTTCCGTCTGTCCCCGGGTTTTTTCTTCGGCACTTATTCCACCATCACCGGTCCGCGTACCGGCGGGACCTTGCGGATCAGGAACATCAGCGGGATGATCACCAGAAACAACATGCCCATGACCCAGAATGCGTCGGCAAAGGCCAGCATGCTGGATTGCTTCAAGAGGGTGCCGTATATCATCCCCTGCGCTTGCGCCGCCGCGTCGCTGCCCGACGAACCGCCTGCCTGCAGCGCCATCGCCGCCTTCGCCAGGGCGTCCCGATAGGCCGGATCGTAGGGCGTCAGGTGCGAAACCAACACCGACTGGTGATACTGGGCGCGGCGCGCCAGCATGGTGGTGGTGGCGGCGATCCCGGAACTGCCGCCGATATTGCGCGCCAGATTGAAGAGGCCGGTGGCGTAGTTCATGCGCTCGCGCGGAATCCGCATGAAAGCCACCGTGCTGATGGGCACGAACAGAAACGCCAGCCCGAAGCTCTGCACGATGCGGGTCCGCACCGCGGTGGCGTAATCCAACTGCAGGGTGAAGCGGGACATGGCCATCAACCCCGCCGCGGATACGGCCACGCCAAAGATGACCAGCCAGCGCGCCTGGTATCGGCGCAGCAGCATTCCCACCACGGGCATGGCCACGCAGACGGCAATCCCCCCGGGCGAAAGCACCATCCCGCTGAGCATCGCCGTATACCCAAGCAGCGTCTGCAGGAAAAGCGGCAGCAGCATGGTGCTGCCGTAGAGCACGAAGCCGAGCACCAGCATGGAGCCTGTGGCAAGCGCGAAATTGCGCTCCTTGAGCACGTGGAAATCGATCACCGGCTGCTTCTGGCGCAGTTCCCAGATCACCACGCCGACGAGACACACCGCCGTGAGGATGGCGAACGTCACGATGTAGTTCGACGACAACCAGTCCTTGCGCTGCCCCTCGTCGAGCACGATTTCGAGCGAGCCCAGGCCCAGCGCGAGCAGGCCGAAGCCCATGTAGTCCACCTGAAAGTCTTGGCCGAGACTCTTGCGCACCAGGTAGGGCGGATCGTGAACCAGCGGGGAAGTCAGCAACAGCGCCACCATGCCTATTGGGACGTTGATGAAGAAGATCCAGCCCCAACTGAAGTTGTCGGTGATCCAGCCGCCGAGGGTGGGGCCGATGACCGGCGCCACCACCACGCCCATGCCAAAGACCGCCATCGCCATACCCTGCTTCTCGCGCGGAAAACTCTCCACCAGGATGGCCTGCGAAATGGGTTGCAGCGCTCCGCCGCCGAGCCCCTGAGCCCCTGGAGGACGCGGAAAAAAATCAGCAGTCCCAGGGTGGGCGCCATGCCGCAGAGAAAGCTGCTGACCGTGAACACGGCGACGCAGATCATGTAAAAGCGCTTGCGCCCGAGCAGCATGGAAAACCATGCGCCCATGGGAAGAATGATGGCGTTGGCCACCAGGTAGGAAGTGAGCACCCAGGTGGCCTCCTCCGGGGTGGCCGACAGGCTGCCGGCGATGTGCGGAAGCGCCACGTTGGCCACGCTGGTATCCAGCACTTCCATGAAGGTGGCCAGCATCACCGTCATGGCGACGATCCACGGATTGATGACCGGCCGGAACGGGATGGCGGAACTACTTGGCGTAGAGCGCCTCCATCTGGCCGACGCTGCGCGCCAGGTCTGCCCGCGCCTGGTTGTAGCGGTACAAGGCGGCGATCTGGTTGTCGCCGGCGCGCGCCAACCCGTCCTGCGCCTGAATCACTTCCACGTTGTTGGTGACGCCCGCCTGAAAGCGGTCGCGGGCCTGTTCCACTTCCTGGCGCGCCAGCTCGATGCCCAGTTTGGCGACGTCCACCTCGCTGCGCGCGCTGCCCAGTTGGGCAATGGAGGTTTGCACGTCGAGCACGATGCGGTTGCGCACTTCCTGCTCCTGCTGCTTCAACTGGCGGATGGCGAGTTCGGCGCGGGTGCGCTCCGCCTGTATGCGCCCGCCGGTAAAGAGCGGCACGTCGAGGTTGGCCTGGTAGCTGTAGACCGGGATGGCGGTGCTCCCGTTGAGCCCCTGCTCGGCCCAGAAACCGCTCACCGAGACCTTCGGCAGCCGGGCATCCCCTGCCACCCGCAGTTCCAGTTGGGCGCGCTGTTGCTGGGCCAGGATCTGGCGCAACTCGGGACGAGTCTGCCAGGCGCGCTCCAGGGTCTGATCGAGATTGACTTCCGGGGTATCGAAGAAGCTCACCGCGTCGGCCAGCTCGACGCGTTGTTTGGGATCGACATTGAGCAGCCGCGCCAGAGCGTAGAGAGCCGTCTCCAGTTGGGTGCGCGCCACGATCAGGCGCTGTTTTTCATTCTGGAGCTGCACATTGGAGCGCAGGGCATCGATGCCGGTGCCGACGCCGTTCTTCAGCAAATCGGCCGCCTGATCGTAGAGTGCCTGCGCCAGATCGACGCGCGAGCGGGCGGCCTCGACATCGGCGGCAGCGCGCTGGCTGCCGAGGTATTGCGACACCACCAGCAGCACGCTCTCCTCGCGAACCGTGGTCTCCTGGGCGCGCGAGGTATCGATGCCGGCCTGGCTGGCGCGATAGCGGCGCCAGAGCGTGAGATCCAACACCGCGGCATTGAAGCCGGCGCCGATCTGCTCGTAGCGGTAAGGTCCCACGTGCTGGGAGAAGCCGGGGAAGCGGAACCCGATGGACGATTCCAGGTTGACGCGGTTCACGGTCTCGCCGGCGTGGCCGCCGACTTGCGGCAGCAGGGCGGAGCGCGCGATGTTGCGTTCCTGCTCGCTCTGCGCCACCCCCAGATTGGCCAGAATCACCCGCGGATTCTGTTTGAGCGCCAGTTGGACGGCGTCGCGCAAGGTGAGCTTGAGGGGCGCGGGATCCTGCGCGAAAGCGCCGGCGGCGAGCGCCAGTAGTATTGGAATCCTCAGCTTCATGGCCGATGGC
>JADGNT010000401.1 GCA_017883345.1 Candidatus Solibacter sp.
ACGAAGAGAAGGCGCTGGAACTGTTCCACAACGTGGAAGAGGTTAAGCGGGAAGCCGCGCGCTTCCTGAAGGTGAAGGCCGTGTGGCAGTTCTTCGAAGCCGGGCGCGACGGCAACTCGATCCACCTGTTCGCCCCTTCGGGCGTGGCGCCGATTCACACCTTCCGCTTCGGCCGGCAGCGCCGCGAAGATGGGCTCTGCCTGAGCGACTACATCCTGGAAGGCGACCTGGAGGGCCACAATGCCAAGCGCGATCATCTCGCCGTGCTGGTGGTGACGGCGGGCGCCGGCGTCCGCGAAAGAAGCGAGGATTGGAAAAACGCGGGCGCGTTCTTCAAGGCGCACGCCATCCAGGCGCTGGCCATCGAGACCGCCGAGGCCACGGCGGAGTGGCTGCACCGCCGCATCCCGTCACGCCAACATTCCCAAAGTTTTCTTAGTAGATCCAATCACTTCCGGACCTCAACCCCCGAATACCTGATTCTTGCCTGCCATACCAAAAGCAGGAAGAGCTTCATGTCCAAATCCATCGCCCCAGGCATCCCCCTCACCCAGCAGGGCATCCCCTTCGCCGCCGCCCCTGCGACAATCGGGGAGACGCATCGCGCGAAAACAGCCCTCCCGATGCGTCTCCAGATTTCAAGCATGCTCCCGAAGCCACAGAAACAGAGGGGCTTACCACGTCACCAAAAAATGCACACAGACGCGCGCGCCAGCGTCAGCCAGCGGCTGCCCGCTGTGCAAAAAATCTACACTTTTGCCGCAAAGTCGAATATCATGCACGCTAATGGGCCTTGTAATCCTATTTCGAGCTGCCTGCGGGGTGAAGTTGCCCTCCAAGCCGCCCATCTTCCAAAATCCCGAAATCGTTTCAGCACCCTAGGAACGTTGCGCCAAACTGCACTATCTGCTATTGATTTACCTTCAGAGAGTGTAGTATGGAGCACGGAACCCGGAGCCCATCATGAGTAAGAAGTGGTACAACGTGTTTGTTTCTACCGACGCACCGTCCGGCGAGTCCGCACCGCCGGATGAAGCGGGCCAGTCCCCGGACGCGGCGCGGATGGTGGCTCAGATCGCCGCCTCGATTCCCGCGGAGCCCAAGTTTTCCGCGCCGGTCCAGAACCCCACATCGTTCGACGAGATCTATCAGGCAGCCGAGATCCAGACTCCAGCCCACGGTTATAGCATCGAAAAAGTAGCCACCATGCTGGCCAGCGAGCACCTTCGCGGCCTGTCGGCCGACATCAAACGCAACTCCATTCTGGTGGCCCTGGAGGCTTCCGGCGCCAAGATCGAGGACGTAATTCAGGACGCCATCCACCGCGACCGCGCCCTCGACAGTTACGAGCGCGTGCTCCGCAAGTCGCTAACCGACGTGCAGGCCAAAAAGGCCGACGAGAACCGGCAGATCGAGGCGGAAATGAACAAGATGCTGTCCGACTATCGCGCCCGCATCCAGGCCAATAACGAAGCCTTGGCCAAAGAGAGCGAGCGCTTCTCTACCTGGCTTACACAAAAGCAGCGGGAAGAAAAGAGCATTGCAGACGCGGTATCGTATTTCGTTACGGAGAACCCCATCACGGTGAGTGGCGCGGCGGCCGCTCCTCCCGCGGGCGCCAAAACACCCGCTTCCTAGCCGTCAACGGAGAAATCATGTTTAATCGTTTATCCCGCATGTTTCGGTCATTCGTCGGCTTCTTCATTTCGGTAGCCGAGAATCCCGAACTGATTCTGGAACAGAACATCCGCGACATGAACGATCAAGTGCCGCGCATGAACGACAGCATCGCCATGGTGAAAGCCAACGTCACGCTGCTGGAGAAAGAGGAGGCCCGCTACAAAGGGGACCTCGACGTCCTGACCTCCAAAGTGAAAGCCGCCATCCAGGCCGGACGCGACGATCTGGCCGGCTCCTTCGCCATCCAACTGGAGCAACTTCGCGGCGCTCTCGCCCGCACCCAAGGTCAGCTCACCACCGCGCGTAGCGCCTACGAAAAGGCCGACGCCGTGAAGCGCGCCTTCCTGCGCGAGAAGGAGCGCAAAACCCAGGAAGCGCTGGGCGCCATTCGCGATTACCGGCGCGCCCAGTGGCAGAAAAAGGTGGCCGATTCCATGGAGCAGTTCGAAGTGGCCGGCATCAGCCAGACGCACGATGAGATGGTGCGGAAAATCGAAGAACAAACCGCCGTCAACGAAGCCCGCATGGATATGGCCTTGGGCAATGTCGATCAGCAGGGGTTGAAGATCGAGGAGGAGGCCGAGAAATTGCGCTCCGCCGAACTGGTCAAACAGTTCAAGGCGGAAATGGGATTGATTTCCCCGGAGCCTTCCGCGCCCGCGCCAAAGACCATTGGCGGCCGGGAGACCGAGCGCACCAATTAATCGCAGGGTAAACGAGGAGAACGCAACCATGGCTTTAAAAATCGAAAAGGGCGGCTGGCTCGTCATCGGATTGATCGGCGTGGGTCTGGTGGGCTATAGCCTGCAGAAGTACGGCTTCCTTGACTTTGCGAAACCGGGCTCCAGTAAGGGCTCCTCGGCGGGTGCCAAAGTGGACCCGGCAAAGCCCCTGCCCACTTCCGCGTCCGACGAAACCAACGAAGTGCGCGTGCGCCTGAACATCTGGGTCGGCTGCGTGGGCGGCCTTGTGGCTAACGGCGGCCTGGACACCGCCGCCGGGTCCATCTATGCCGGTAAGGGGCTCAAGGTCACCTTCAAAATCATCGACGATTGGACCGAAGGCTCCGCCGCGCTGGCCAGCAACAACGTGGACATCATGCTGACCACCGTTGACGTGTGGGGCAAGGATTTCGGCCAGTTCCAGGACAAGGGGGTGAACGCCCACACCGTGTATATGGTGGACTGGTCGCGCGGCGCCGATGGCGTGATCGGCCGCCAGGGTATCAACAGCATCGAAGACTTGGCCGGCAAGACGGTAGCCTTCGCTCCCTACACGCCGTCGCACTTCCTGTTTTGGAACGGACTGAAAGGGTCGGGGCTGTCCACCGAACAGCGCAACGAGATCTTCAGCAAGGCCGTGCACACCAAGGACGGCATCGAGCCGGCTACCCTGTTCGCGCAGCAGAAGGTGGACGCCGCGGTGGCCTGGGACCCCGACATGAGCGACGCGGTTGCCAAGCGCCCCGGCTCGCACAAGATCTACGATACGCGGGTGGCCAACCGGTTGATCGCCGATATCCTGGTGGTCAGCGACCGCTTTGCCGCCTCATCGCCGGGAACCCTCACCAAGTTCATACAGGGCTGGCTCGAGGGCGTGGAATTCATCCAGAAACAGCCGTCGCGGGCGCACACGCTGATCGGCACTATCAAGGACTTCAACATTCCGGCCGACCTCGCCAAGACCATGCTGGAAGGCGTGCACCTCTCCGACTACGCCGACAACCAGTCGTTCTTCGGCACACCGGGCTCCGATTCCGATTACGCCAACATCTTCAAGATGTCGCAGGAAATGTACCGCGAGCTGCGCCTGATCAAACACGTCTCGGACGCCGAACCGAGCGTGGACCGCCGCTACGTGGCCGCGCTGAGCGGCAAGTTTTCCAGTTCGCCCAGCGAGGCGCCCCTCACCTACAAGGAGCCTCCCAAAGGCGCGCAGCCCATCGCCACGCAGCGCAAGACCATCTTCTTCGAGCCCAACTCGGCCAAGATGGGGCTCGATTCGCGCGCCGTCGTGGACGAGATCGGCGACTTCATGCGCGCTTACGAAAACACCGTGGTGGACATTGAGGGCAACACCGATTCCAGCGGCTCCCACGAGCTGAACATGGGGCTCTCCAAGGAACGCGCTGGTTCGGTGAAGGCTTACCTGGTGGAAAAGTACCACTTCCCCACCGACCGCATGCGCGTCATTGGCAATGGCCCCGACCGGCCGCTGGAGACCAACGCCACCCCGGAAGGCCGTGAAAAGAACCGGCGCACCGACATCAAGGTTTATCCCAACCCGGCTTCCAAACAGTGAGCATCCACCAACTGTTCGAAATTCGACGCGAGGTATCGCGGAGGACGCGTATCCTGCTTGCCATTGCGAGTTGGACCCTGGTGGTGCTCGTCTGGTTCCTGCTCACCGACTGGGATCTCCTGCCGCCGTTTTCGCTCCCGAAGCCGGCCGGAGTGGTGCAGGCCTTCGTGCGGCTCTGGACGGAGTACGATCTGTTGGGCAACGTTTTCAAGAGCTGGTGGCGCATCGCCCAGGCCTTCTTCTGGTCCGCCCTGGTGGCCATCCCTCTGGGCCTGCTGATGGGCAGCTTCCGCTGGCTGCACAGTATGGTCAACCCCGTGGCCGAGCCGATGCGTTCCATGCCCATCACGGCCTTTCTACCGGCCTTCATCGCGCTGTTCGGCATGGAGGAAGGGATGAAAGTGGCCTTCCTCTGGTTCGGCATGTTCTTCTACCTGTTGGCGCTGGTGGTGGAAGAGGCCGACCGCGTGGACAACGCGCTGCTGGAAACGGCACAGACGCTGGGCGCCAAGCGGCGCGACCTCCTGTGGCTGATGTTCCGCGCCTCGTTTCCAGCCATCTTCGGCTCTTTCCGCATCCTCTACGACATCGGTTGGACGTACGTCATTCTGGCCGAAATGGTGAACGCGCGAAAGGGCGTGGGCTACATGGTGGAAGCGGCGCGCAAGGTGCTGGATTTCGACCGCGTGTACGCCGGCATCATCGCCATCGGCTTCGCCGCTTTCCTTTTCCGCTGGCTGCTGACGGTGCTGGAGCGCCAACTGTTTCCATGGCGCAAGCCCGCCGGCCAGGCTTATGTCCCAGCCGCCGCCCCGGCAGCGGCAAAGGCGGGCACCCATGCCCGATAAATTCAAAGTTTCCTTGCGCAACGTAGCGCGCAGCTTCGTGTCGCCCACCGGCGAGCGTATCCAGGCGCTGCGCGACGTCAACCTCGAAGTGGAGGACCGCTACTCTCCGGACGGCCGGGACATCGGCGAGCTTCGCGTACTGCTGGGTCCCTCGGGTTGCGGCAAATCCACGATCCTGCGGCTCATCGCGGGCCTCGACCATCCGGATAGCGGGCAGATTCTGGTGAACGGCGCGCCGGTGGCCGGCCCCGGCCGCGACCGCGGCATGGTCTTCCAGAAGTACACTTCCTTTCCGTGGCTGACGGTATCGCAGAATATCGAGTACGGGTTGAAGATCAACGGCTTCCCCGAGAAAGAGCGCCGCCAGACGGTGGCCCACCTTGTCGAAGCGGTGGGACTGGCCGGCTTTGAGTCGTCGTACCCCGATACGCTTTCCGGCGGCATGCAGCAGCGTGTGGCCATTGCGCGCACGCTGGCCCTGCGGCCCTCGGTGATCCTGATGGACGAGCCGTTCGGCGCGCTCGACGCGCAGACGCGGGGCGACATGCAGGAACTGCTGCTGCGCATCTGGGGCGAATCCGCCAGCACGATCCTGTTCGTCACCCACGACGTGGACGAAGCCATCTATCTGGCCGACCGCATTTACGTCTTGTGCGC
>JADGNT010000402.1 GCA_017883345.1 Candidatus Solibacter sp.
CTCCTGCCGCGCGCCCATCGACATCAGCACCGCGATGTCCCGGTACTTCTCCATCACCATCATCACCAGCGTGATGAATATATTCAGCGCCGCCACCAGCTCGATCAGGCTGATCACGATGATGGTCACCAGCCGCTCCATCTTCAGCGCCCCCAGCAGTTGCTTGTTGCGCTCCATCCAGGTGGTGGTCGTGTAGCGCGCGCCCGCCACCTTCTCCACGTCTTTGGCGATCTCGGGCGCGCGATTCAGATCGTCCACGTTGAGTTCGATCTGGTTGATCTGGTCCACCGAGAGCGCCTTCTGCGCCGCGCCCATCGAAAGGTACGCCCAGTTGTCGTCAATCTCGAAGAACCCGGTTTCGAAGAGACCGCACACCTTGAAGAGCCGCTTCACCGGCCGTATTTCCACCGGCGTCATTTCATCCGTCAGCAGGCCGATGTTGTCCCCCACGCGCATCCCGATGTCTTCCGCCAGCCGCGCGCCCAGCACGATGCCCGGAGGATTCGCGTTGGCATCGCGCAGGCGGTCCACACTCCCCGCCTTCAGCCGCCGCAAGGTGCCGCTCAACGCCAGTTCCGAAGCCGCATCCACGCCTTTGATGAACGCCCCCTTGGATTGCAGCGGCCCGCTCAAAAAGGTGGGACTGTACAGCGCCGGAGAAACCGCAATCACGTGCGGCACCTGGCGAATCCGCGCCACCATGTCCTGCCAGTTCTCGATCCCGTCGCCGGGCTGCCGCGGCACCACGTTGATGTGCGCCATGGCGCCCAGCAGATTGCGTTGCAGCGTGTTGCGGAACCCGTTGGTCACCGCCAGCGCCACCACCAGCGCCGTCACCCCCGCCGCCACGCCCAGCACGGAAATCAACGTGATCACGCTGATCACCGCCTCCTTGCGGCGCGCCCGCAGATAGCGTCCCGCGATGAACAGCTCGAAGCGCCTCACAGCTTGTCGAGTTCCCGCATGTGCTCAATCAGGTCGATGGCGCCTTCCGGCCGCAGCAGCGGGAACAGGATCACGTCGCGGATGGAGCGCGAGCCCGTCAGGATCATGGTCAGCCGGTCGATCCCGATACCTTCTCCTCCCGTCGGCGGCATGCCGTAGGCCAGCGCCCGCACGTAGTCTTCATCCATCTGGTGCGCTTCCTCGTCGCCGCGCTCCCGCATGCCGAGTTGCATCTCGAAGCGCCGCCGCTGCTCCTGCGGATCGTTCAACTCCGTGTATGCGTTGGCGATCTCCATGCCCGCGGCGTAAATCTCAAAGCGCTCCACGAAGGCGGGGTCCTCGGGCTTGTTCTTGGAAAGCGGCGAGGTCTCCACCGGATAATCGTAAATCACCGTCGGCTGGATCAGCTTCTCTTCCACGTGGCGCTCGAAAATATCGGTCAGAGCCTCGCCCGCCGTGGCCTTATGCGAATGCGCCAGGAGCCACTCCGGGTTCGCCACGTCCTCCATCGTGGGACCGCCTTCGCCCTCCCAGTGCCGCACAATGGCTTCCCGCATGCTGAAACGCGCCAGGCTGCTGAAGTCGATTTGGGCCCCCGCGAATTCCACCACCGGCGAACCCGTGGCATCAATCGCCGTCTGCCGCAGCAGTTCCTCGGAGAAATCCATCAGCCCGCGATAGTCCGTGTAAGCCTGGTAGAACTCCAGCATGGTGAACTCGGGGTTGTGATGTGTCGAGAGCCCTTCGTTGCGGAAGTTGCGGTTGATCTCGTACACCCGGTCCATGCCGCCCACCACCAGCCGCTTCAAATAAAGCTCCGGCGCGATCCGCAGGTACAGATCGATGTCCAGCGTATTGTGGTGGGTCACGAACGGACGCGCCGTGGCCCCGCCGTAGAGCGGCTGCATCATCGGCGTCTCCACTTCGATGAACTCGCGCGCTTCCAGTTGCCGGCGCAGCGACGAAACGATCCGCGCCCGCGTCACAAACACCTGGCGCACGTCCGGGTTGGCGAGCAGGTCCAGATAGCGCTGGCGGTAGCGCATCTCCACATCTTCCAGGCCGTGCCACTTCTCCGGCATGGAGAGCAGGGTCTTGCTGAGGAACTCCAACGTCTCCGCGTGAATGCTGAGTTCGCCCGTGCGGGTGCGGAACAGGTAGCCTGCCACACCCACGATGTCGCCGATGTCCAGCAGCTTGAACAGCGCGAAATCGCGCTCGCCCACCGCGTCTTTCTTGACGTAGATCTGCACGCGTTCGCCGCTCTGCTGCACGTGCGCGAACCCCGCCTTGCCCATGTGGCGCAGCGTCATCAGGCGTCCGGCGATGCGCACTTTCACCTCCGGCACAAGCTCTTCGGCGGACTTCGCGCCGTACTCCGCCAGAATCGCCGGCACCGTGTGCGTGAACTCGTACCGGCGGCCGTAACCGCGGTAGCCCAGCGCCTCGATTTCCCGGATCCGCGCCAGCCGCTGTTTGAGCAAGTCGTCTTCGAGGGACAAATAAGGCTCCTATGGCGAAATAAGCTATTATAAAACTTCGCTTGAAACGCTCCCTTTCCATTATCATTCCTGCGTACAACGAAGCCAAGAGGTTACCTGCGTCCCTGGTGAAGGTGCGGGAGTACCTCAGCGCCGCACCATGGGAATTCGCCGAGGTCGTGGTGGTGGACGATGGCTCCACCGACAACACCGTCCAGGTGGCTCGCGACGCCGGCGTACGCGTGCTCCAAAACCCCGGAAATCGCGGCAAAGGCTACAGCGTCAAGCACGGCATGCTTGAAGCCAAAGGCGAATGGGCGCTGTTCACCGATGCCGATCTTTCTTCCCCCATCGGCGAAGTCGAGAAGCTCTGGAGCGCACTCGTTCGCGAGCGCGCTCAGGTGGCTGTCGGATCGCGCGCCGTGGACCGCTCTCTGGTCGGCGTGCACCAGCCCATGCTCCGCGAGGCGGTCGGCCGCGTGTTCAACGCTGCCATGCGCCTGGTCACCGGACTGGACTTCAAGGATACGCAGTGCGGTTTCAAACTCTTTCAGACCAGCGCCGGCCGTGAAGTCTTCGCCCGCCAGCAACTCGACGGCTTCGGCTTCGACGTGGAAGTCCTGTTCATCGCCAAGAAGCGCGGGCTGACATCGGTGGAAGTCCCGGTGCGCTGGGACAACGTGGAAGGCACCAAGGTCAGCCTGTGGTTAGGCTTCGCGGCGTTCCTGGACCTGTTGAAAGTCCGCCGCAACGCCCTCCAGGGCAAATATAAGTAGTGGCACTTCTGACTCAGACCTTGACGATCACTTCCCTGAGCCGCTCGCGCGTCAGGAAGAATTTGACGCTCTCGAATCGCGCAAACAGCTTCTCCAGGCTCCGGTTGTTGTACAACTGCGCCGGCCGCCGCATGCCTTGCTGCAAGATCTCGAGCGAGTTCAAATGGGCGATGCGGAACGCGTAGTGGGGCACCTCCTCCAGCTTGTCGTCGGACTGGAAGAACGCCAGCATGTAGGCCTTGGGCCGCACAATGTAGTGCAACCGCTCCACCACCGCGTTCAAAAGCACCGGATTCAGGTACTCCAGCACGTCCCAAACCAGCACCCCGTCGAAGTGCCCTTGGGGATAATCCAGCGTTTGCTTCAGGAAGTATTCGATCCGCCCCGGGTTGGATTGATCCACCGTGCCGTCCGCCCCAAACGCCTCGTTCAGCATGCGCAGGAAATCTTCCGAATAGAGGCGGTGGCCCAGGTCCGTGATGAAGCTGACGTTCATCTGCGTGGCGCCGCCCAAGTCGAGGATGGTCAGCCCGCTGGTGTCGCGGATTTGGGTGAAGAACTCTTCCAGCCCGCGGCTGTGCCGCGCGAAGCGAGCCGGCTGCGCTGTGCTGCCGCGCGCATGGAAAGGCGGCCTGCCGCCACCGGAGGGCGCGGGAGGTCCGCCGCCAGCTTGTCCCCCGCGAGATCCGCGAAAAAATCCCTTCAGCGGCTCCAGCATGAAAAAAACGCCTTCCAGTTAACGCTTGATCTCCGGAGCGCTTGGCGCCGCCGGAGCACTTGCCACGGAGGCGGCCTGCGCCGCCGGAGCGGACGCCTGTGCCTTGGCCGGCGCCTTGACCGGTTCCGGCTTCACGATGTCGATGCTGCCCTTGAAATACGCGCCATCTTCGATGATGATGCGCGCCGTGCGGATATCCCCGGTCAGTTTGGCGTCCTTGCGGATTTCAATCTTGTCCGTGGCCTCCACATTTCCGTGGATGGCTCCGAGCGCCACCACTTCGCGCGCTTTGATCGTGGCGCGAACGGTCCCGTTGGGCCCGATCGTCAGCTTGTGCTCCAGGGCTTCCACGGTGCCTTCGACTTCGCCATCGACGTATAGATCTTCGCGGCTGAAGATCTGGCCAACTACTTTGACGGCCTTCCCAATGGTGGCCGCACCTCCACGAGGCTCCGCCTCGAATCGGGCCGGGGGCATGCTAGACACGGTTGATGTCTCCTTCCTTACTTCGACGGGTTTGTTTACCGAAACCGGATTTGCCGGTGGCACGGGCGGCGTGGCAGAAGGCCGAAGCGGTTCTTCTTCCCGCTTTTTATTCCACATGTTGCCACCTTCCTTGGTTGATTATGATTGCGATCATGACACTTGCTTCTCCTAGCATAAGGTGGCCAGCCCGGAAAGGCAAACTCCGTCTGCGCGCTGCCGCACGCTTCAGAGGTGAACACCCCCCGAACTCACGCTATAATCCAGCATCATGAACAGGCTGGCTCTCTTAATACTCTTGGGGTATACGGCAACTGCCCAGACCAGGGTTGACCCCGCCCGCGTGGATCGCCTGCTGCAACGCGCCGTGGTGATCGATCTGCACGACGACACCCCCCAGATGATCGTCGACGAAGGCTACAACCTCGGCGAAAAGCACGACTACGGCCAGGTGGACATCCCGCGCATGCGCACTGGCCACGTCTCCGGCCTGTTTCTCTCCCTCTGGACCGATTCCGACCGCTACACGCCGGTGGAAGCCATCCGCCGCACCTTGCAGCAGATTGACGGCGTGCGCCGCGAAATCGCTCGCCACCCCGGCGACCTGGAGATGGCCACCACGTCCGCCGGCATCCTGGCCGCCCGCCAGCGCGGGCACATCGCCATCCTGATGGGCGTGGAAGGCGGGCATGCCATCGATAGCGACCTCTCGGTGCTGCGCTCTTACGCGGAGTTGGGCGTACGCTACCTCACCCTGACCCACACCAACCATACGCCGTGGGCCGATTCGGCGAGCCTCGCGGGAGCGCACAATGGGCTGACGGATTTCGGGCGCCAGGTGGTGCGCGAAATGAACCGGCTGGGCATGATGGTGGACATCTCCCACGTGAGCGACAAGACGTTTCTGGACGCGCTGGAAACCTCTTCGGCGCCGGTGATCGCCTCCCATTCTTCCAGCCGCGCGCTGGCCAATGCGCCGCGCAATATGACCGACGACATGCTGCGCGCGCTCGCCAAGAAGGGCGGCGTGGTGCACATCAACTACTACGAAGGTTTCCTCGACGCCGGTTTTGCCG
>JADGNT010000403.1 GCA_017883345.1 Candidatus Solibacter sp.
CCCAGAGGCGGCGAAAAAGTCCAGTGAAAAAATGCTCGGGCTTGCTCGGGCTGTGCCAAAGATCGCTTTGCACTACAAAGTAAGCGGCATTGGGCGCTTTCGCCTGCCAACCGATTTTTCACGGCTCTGATCCGAGCCGCGCACATAACCTGGAACGCCGCCGGCCAGATGCTCCTTCGATTCAGCGCCCGATGGTCGGGGGCGTTTGCGCCGAGGAGAGGAGCAGACTCACCAGCAATACAAGCGCGGCGGCACCAGCGACGAGCATCATGACTGATGGTGCGGCAGAGGGACGCAACGTTTCACGCTCCGAGCGAAAAAATTCCTCTTGACAGCGCGATTCCGTCGTGCTAATTTTCTAGCATGATGCTAAAAATCCAGCAGAAGGAAAGCCAGTGAGCACCCCGGGCAGCCTGAGCCGCCGGGAGCGGCAGATCATGGACATCCTTTACCAGCGCGGGAAAGCGTCGGCGTCGGAAGTGCGCGAAGCCATGGAGGCGGCGCCGGGCTACTCGGCGGTGCGCGCCATGCTGCGCGTGCTGGAAGAGAAAGGCCACGTCAAGCATCAGGCCGAGGGCTTGAAGTACGTGTACGTGCCGGTGGTGGCGCGCGACAAGGCCAAGCGGAGTGCGGTGAAACACGTGATGGAGACATTCTTCAACGGGTCGGCGGAACAGATTGTGGCGGCGCTCTTGGACGTCTCTTCCACGCGGCTGACGCGGGAGGAACTGGACCGCATGTCGGAAATGATCGAGCAAGCCAAGCAAGAGGGCAAATAAAATGTTCAACTGGACCGCATCGGCGTGGCCGATTCTGGCCAGCGCGGCGCTCAAGAGCACACTGGTGCTGGGCGCGGCATGGCTGATCGCTTATCTTCTGCGCGGCCGAACGGCCGGGGCGCGCCACATGGTATGGACGGCCTCGGCGGCGGCGCTGGTGGCGCTGCCGTTGCTCTCGGTTGCGCTGCCCGCGTTGCGCGTCCGGTTAGCCAACGCGGTGCTGCCGGCGGACGCGGGAATCGTGTTCCGCGCGACGGCAGCCACGGCGGCGGAGGCGGCCGGCGCGGCGGCGGCCCAGCAGGCGCCGGCCGGCCGCACGGCCGCGACGCAGGCGCCCGCGCGCGGCATCGACGGCAAACTCGCCCTGATGCTGCTGTGGATGGTGGGGATCGCCGCCGGATTCCTACAAATGCTGGCGGCCTGGGCGATGCTGTGGCGGACGCGGCGGGCGGCGCGAGTATCACCCGATCAGGGTGAAGCGGACACGCTGGCATTCCACCTCGGGATCGATCATCCGGTGCAAGTGCTGGAGACATCTTCGGGGATGCCGATGACGTTCGGCGTGCTGCGGCCCACGGTGTTGCTGCCCCGGGAAGCGCGCGCGTGGAGCGGCGAGCGGCGCCGCGTGGTGCTGCTGCATGAACTGGCACACGTGCTGCGGGGCGACGCGGTGACGCATCTGCTGGGGCGGACAGCGCTTGTGCTGCACTGGTGGAATCCGCTGGCCTGGACTATGTGGCGCGAGTTCCTGAAGGAACGCGAACGCGCCACCGACGATCTGGTGCTGCGGGCGGGAACCACGGCCAGCGATTACGCGGGCCATTTGCTAGAGATCGCGCGCACCATGCAGGTGCGGCCGGCGAGCGCGGCGGCGGGTGTCGCGATGGCACGCCGCTCGCAGTTGGAAGGCCGGCTGCTGGCGATTCTGGACGGGCGCACGGCGCGCGGGCAGCAGGGGCGCGCGGCGACGGTGGGCGCCGTCGTGCTAGCCATCGCAATCATGGCGCCGCTGGCGGCGGTGCGCGCGCAATCGCAGGCGGAACAGAATGCGCCGCCGGCAGTGGAGGCCACGATTCTGGCGGCCAACGCGCAGAAGAATCACGACATTCTGGACCAGGCCGCAGTGGCCTACGAGCAGCTCCGCAAGTTCGCCGAGGCGCAGAAACTGCGCCAGGCGTCGCTCTCGTTGACGGAACAGGTATCGGGCCAACTGAGCAAGGACTACGCGATCGCGCTGGTCAAACTCGGCGATCTGGCCCGCAAGCGCGGCGCTTACCAGGAATCCACGGACTATTACACCAAGGCGCTGGAACAGGGCGACCGGCCGGAGGTGTTTTCCGCCCTCATGAACCTGGGGCGCGATTCCTGGCGCGGGGATGTGAGCGGCGTCCTGGGCCGACTGTTGACAATTAACAAAGACCCGGCCAAAGCCCTCGAGTACCTGACGCGCGCCCGCAATGTGGCCAGCAATGGGAACGATCTGGGCACCGCCATGACGTGGATGGCGATGGTCCGCCAGGCTGACCCGGAGGGCGCGGCTGAGGCCGATTCCATCTACCGCGGAGCCATGGCATCCGAGGAGCCGGATTCCGCCGCACAGGCGCTGACCCTGGATTTCTATGCGCAGTACCTCAATACCCACGACCGCGCCGAGGAAGCCGCCGTGCTGGAAGCCCGCGCCAAGGCCATTCACACAGCCCGCGCCGCGGCTCTATCACCCGTCCTGGCAAGTTGGTCCCAGGCAGTAAGAGTGGGTGGCGGGGTCACGGCTCCATCCCTGCTGAGCAAGATCGAGCCGGAATATTCGGAAGAAGCACGCGCTACCAAATTGCAAGGCACGGTTCTGGTTAAAGTGGTGGTAGACACCGATGGACTGGCAAAGGACATCCAGGTACTCAAGAGCCAGGGCATGGGTCTCGACGAACAGGCGGTGATCGCCATAACGCAGTGGAAGTTCAAGCCCGGCATGAAGGATGGCGTGCCGGTGCCGGTGCTGGCGCAGATCGAGATCAACTTCCGGCTGAAGTAGAAGAAGGGCGGCGCGCGCTCATTTGGGATTGACGCGGAAGTCGTCGAAGTAGGTGACGGAGTCGGCCACGGTCCAGAGGCCGACTTTGCCGCCGGTCATGAAAGTGCTGTCCCAACCCTGAAGAATGCGGCGGTGGTCCATGTAGACCTGGAAGCGATTGCCGCGCGCCGAGACCTTGAGGATGCTCCAGGCGTTGCTGGGGATCTCGTGGCGGACAGCTTCCATGATGGGCACGCGGCGGCCGTTCTCCACTTTGAACACCTGGACGTTCTTTTGGAGGGCGTTGGCGCGCGCCAGATAGTAGTTGTTTTCGTCGCGGTATCGCCAGACGAGTCCGCCGGCCTGCACCTCGCGCCCGGAGACCGGTTTGAGACGGACGCTGACATCGCCATCGCGGAAGGTGACGGCGTTGAAGATCGCCAGGGGACAACGGTCGCGCGCCGGGTCCGCGGAGACCTGCGCGAACACGTAGGGCAGGGTGGCGGCGGACATGTCCTTGACGATCTCCCACTGCGGCGCTTGCCCGTGGTTGGTCATGGCGACGGTCCATTCGGGCGGAGTCTGGCCCAACGGACCGTTATCGAAGGTGACGACTCTACCGGTGGCTGCCGTCAAGCCGAAGGCAAGCAGCCAACTCAAGATCCTCATACGGAACCACTACGCGGGAATGGCGCTATTTCCAATCTCACCCTTGACTCCGTTGTAGCACATTACGTGGCGCGGCGGCGGCCCCACCACGTGTTGACCAGCGTCGCGGAAACGATCACCGCGCCTCCGGCGAGGGCCCACGCAGTGGGACGTTCGCCGTGTGCCAGCCAGGTCCACACCGGGCTCATGGCGGGTTCCAGTTGCAGCATGGTGGTGGCTTCGAAGGCGGCCACGTGGCGGATGGCGCGGGTCAGACACCAGTAGGCCAGGCCGACCTGGGCGGCGCCGAGGTAGAGAATCACGGCCGCATCGCGGGCGCCGAAAGCATGCAGGGGCAACGCCATGGGGAGCGCGGCCAGGAAGGCGATCAGGTTGCCGGCCGCCACCGTGGCGATGCCCGAATCCTCGCCGCCCTGGCGGCCGTGCCAGCGCAGCCCGGCCAGCATCAAGGCGTAGGTCACGCCGCTGGCCAGGGCCAGCAGGTTGCCGCGCGGCGGATCGGGCGCGGTGATGGCCACGGTATCGCGGCCCGCGAAGAACAGCGCGAGACCCGCGCCCACGGCGAGGATGTAGAACAGATCGGCGCGCCGGATGGGTTCGTGCAGCAGAAACGGTCCCAGGAGGAGCACGTAGAGCGGGGCGGTGGCCTGGAGAAAAATGGCGTTGGCCGAGGTGGTCAGGCGGTTGGCGAGGACGAACAGGATGAGCGTGGCCGCATAGGCCGCGGCCACGGGAAGCATGCGCCAGTGCCATCGGCGGCGCGCGTTGGGGAGGGCGGCGAGCAGCACCACCGCCGCCAGTCCGGAGCGGAAACTGGCCACCTGCCAACCGGTGAGACTGGCTGCCTTGATGGCTGCGCCGCCGGTAGAGAACAGCAGGCCGGCGACCACGAGGAGCAATCGATTGCGAACCGGAGATTCCAAGAGATCACGGTAGCACGGGCGTGGCCGACAAACCGCTCAAAATACTCAAATGAGCTTTTCTCTTGTGCAGATACCAATTGCCGCCCCATGTGGTTTGCATTCGGCTTTCGAAGCCGGGTGGATGCATCTCCGATAAGCGATCCAACGCTCCAGTCCGCTCACACAAGCGCACGAGTGCGGAGAACTCTTTCACGTCCGCCAGGGTCTTGCCCACGGCGGTGAACCCACGGTAGAAACCGGGCGCCTCGATTTCCGAGTGCGCTATCCACTGGAAACCACCCTTGTCGTGAATGCGTTTGAACTTGAATTGTTTGACGAGCATCTGCACTCCTGTGGAAGGCAACTCACTGCGCCAGCACGACGCGGCCGGGGGCGGGCTCGGGCGGAGGGACGCCGTCGGTCTGCTTCATCCAACGGCGAGCTCAGCGACTCTGCGGATGCCCGGGATCTCGCCGCTGGTCAGGTCCCGGTAGAGATCGCGGAGATTCTCCTCCAATTCCGGAAGCGTCTCGCCTTGGGTCAGGTAGTCGGGGAACTCTTCAAAATAGCCGAGCCACATGCCGCCATCTTGCCAGTGGACGTAACGGGCCGTGTTCATGACCTCATTCTACCTCTTCACTGCGCCAGCACGACCCGCCCCGGCGCGGGCTCGGGCGGAGGCGCGCCGCTGGTGCGCACGCGCGCGATGATGGCCAGCGCCGCCAGATAGAACAGGCCGCCGACGATCAGCGTCTGGACTAACCCAAGATAGATGGCGCAGACCAGCGCGCCGACCGAACCCAAGACGCTAGAGGCGGCATTCAGCGACCACGCCCAGCGGACGCTGGGCGCGTGCCACTCTTCCAGGCGCTTCAGGCCGGTGGGGAACGGCATGCCCATGACGAAGCCGAGCGGCGCGATCAACGCCACCGTCAACGCCACCTTAAGAGCCCACGGCAGCCAGACCAGCGAGGAAAGCAGCGAAGACACCACGATGGCGAGCAGCGCGGTGAGCAACGCGATCAGGCCCAGGGCTTTGATCAGGCGGCCTTCATCGCGGCCCAGCAGGCGGCGGCTCGTGAAACTGCCGATGCCGCTCGACACCAGCAT
>JADGNT010000016.1 GCA_017883345.1 Candidatus Solibacter sp.
GTTTGTTCCCATGGCTCGCGCCATGGGCTACTTTCTCGCGCCCCTCCGGGGCTGATGCCCATGAAAGTTACCAGCAAAATGTAGAAACTCCAGGGACAGGCCTCCTGGCCTGTCCCACTACCAACTGGGGGTCTTGCGCGCCAGGCGGTGGGCCACCAAGTCGTAGACAATCGGGTTGAACACCAGGCCGAGGTGCGTTGCCGAAACTTCGAAATCGACTTCGGGATTGCCGGTCCGGCAGACGCGCCAGTCTACGATTCCATCGGACTTGGTGTAGATGGCGGTCTCAAAGACGGATTTCGGCAATTTGACCACCAGCGATTCCAGAAAACTGCAGGTGCAACTGGCCGTGTAGCACGCCGGCAACACATTGTTACCGTGACGTTCCAGAATCTGCCCGCGCACCATTTGGACGGCGCGGAGTATGGAATGGTGCACCGAAATACCCCGGAACGGCGACCCCATGGTGATCACCGAAGCGATGCGGCCGGGCATCTGGGAGGCCACCGCGCGGGCGATGACGCCTCCCAGGCTATGCCCCACCAGGTGGATCTTCTTACCGGTCTCCTTGTAGGCCTTCTGGATGGTCGCTTCCAGCTTATGCTTGATCAGCAGATTCGGGCACTCGGCATTCATGCCGATTCCCGAAAAGTAAGCCTTGTACCCGATCCGGTTGATCCAGGAGCGGAACTCCGTCAAATACAGATCGGTCAGCAGGAAGCCTGGAATGACGACTACCGCCGATCCATCTCCCGGCGGTATGCCGAAACCCCAATACACGGGGGACAGGCGCAGGTAGACCATCTCGATGCCGACCAACATCTCCTGCCAGATGGGCAGGGGAACGGCTTCGTCTGGTTTGCGGACCTCGGAGGGTTTACTGGTGCCGGAGCGGCGGGCGCCCATTGGGATCAGTGTACCCTAGTCCGAAAGCAGGCGCGGCCTCACGTGGTGGCGGGAACGGGCTTGCGCCGGGCGGCGGCGGGGCGCTTCCGGGCCGGTTTCGGGGGGGCCTGCGCCGCCTGCGCTTTGGGCGCTTCGCGCGGCGGCTTGACGATCACGTTGAGCAAGTCCTGTTCGGATTCAAACAAGCCCTCGATGGTATGCTTGGCCAATTCCCCCAGGGTCTCGGCCGGAAGCGGGTTCATGGCGCCGATGGCTTCGCGGGCCGTCTTCACGTTCACCTTGAGTTGCTGGGTGGCCACGTCGAGCAGTTTCTTCTGGGCATCGATGTAGGCCTCGGCGCTCTGCCGCGCCAACTCGGTCAATTCGGTCTTCTTGGACGCCGCGTGGGCCTTGCCGTTGGTTTCCTTGCCGGTGGCATGGGCGGTTTCCTCCGCCAAGACGTCCAGGAACTTCTTCTGGCTGCGCACGAAGGTTTCCATGCTCTCGCGCGCCAGGGCGGTCAACTGAATGCCTCCAAACGGCTCGCCGCTCTTGGTGGCATCGATCCACTCATCGGCCTGCCGCGCCGCCAGGGTCAGGAAATGCTGGTGCATGCCGATGACCGTATCGACACCGCGGCTGAACAGATCTGTCAGAGCGGCAACGGGCGCCGGTCCGCCAATGCGTTCCTTCACCGCGGTAGTGAGGATTTCGTTCTCGCGCTGCGCCAGGTTCAACAGCACGCGCTGCGCGGCGATGAAGTTCGAAATGCCCTCGCCGGCCATTTCGGTGGCCGCCGTGCCCGCAATGTGGCGTGCCTCGGTCAGCCGCCCCTGGAAGGCACTGATTGTGTGGGCGTTTTGGCGCATCACCAGATCCAGCAGGATCCGCTGAGAGGCGAAGAAGCTTTCAGTTCCCTGCTTCAGCCAGCCCGCCAACATGGATATGGAGGAAGGCTCGCGAGCCGGAACGGTTTTCTCTGGCATGAAAATTACTCCTTTTTGCTGCAATGCAGCATATACCTTCAATATAGACCTAAAGGCCTTTTTATGTCAAGATGAAGTGAATTGAACGCAGCGCAGCAAGGGTTCGACTGCAAAATAGGCTACCGTGCTGATCAGAAAATACCCCAACCGCCGCCTTTACAACACATCCTCCCGAGCTTACGTAAACTTGAACGATCTGGCGGGGCTGATCCGGCAAGGGGAAGAGATTCAGGTGGTTGACGCCAAGACCGGCGAGGATCTCACCCGGGTGGTGCTGACCCAGATCATCGTGGAAGATGCCAAGGATGCGCCCACCGGGCTGCCGCTCGAACTGCTGCGCCAGTTGATCATGGCGAGCGACCGGGCCGGCCAGGAATTCATTATGTGGTATCTGAAATCGGCTTTCGATACCTACGAAAAAGTACAGGATGCGGTGCAAAACCGGCTGAAGGATGTGCGTTCGGCCGCGCTCTCGCCGCTCAACCTGATGAAAAGCCTGCTCACCCCTCCACCGGGCCCGAAGGCGGAGGATGAACTGGAGCAACTGCGGCGGCGCGTGGCGGAACTGGAACAGCGCCAGCAAAAACCGAGAAAAACAAATGGCCGCCGATAAACGCCGATTAACGCGGATGAAAAGACATGGCTTATCTGTGTTCATCAGCGTTCATCGGCGGCCCAAAATGATTTGAGGAGTGCGATGGGATTGTCGTTCTTGGCCGGAATCGATCCGGGGCCGCTCGCATTATGGGCAAGCCTGTCTGCCGGCGGCGATTCGGCCGGCCGCATCTCCACGGTGGAGGCCGCGCTCAAAGGCCGGCGCGGCGCCTACTGGCGGGGCGAAATCGGCAAGTGGATCGGCCGCCTGGTTCCGGTCGAAATCCTGGTCCCCGATTCCGCCCAGCGATGGCGTCCCCTGGTTCGGGACGCTTTCCAATTCGTTTTCGAGCGCCTCTCGGACCGGCGGCTGGCCACCAAGGTGGTGCAGCAATTCGAACTTTCCGCCGACACGGCGCCGGAGCAACGCCTGCTGCGCCTGGTCAATAAGATGCCGGGCTTGCAGAAGGTGGGGCAGGTGCTGGCGCGCAACCGCCGCCTGGCGCCGAAGCTGCGGCGCGCCCTCTCGGAGTTAGAAAACGGCATGTCGGACGTGACCCTGGAGGAGGTCCGGGGCCTGATCCAGGAGCGATTGGGGCAGCGGCTGACCGCCTACGCCGTCGAACTGGCACCCGCCATCCTCTCCGAAGCCAGCGTCAGCACGGTCATCCGCTTCACCTGGAATCAGCCCGGACGGGAGCGCGAACAGGGAGTGTTTAAAGTCCTCAAGCCCTACGTGCCGGAGTGCTTCGGCGAAGACATGACGCTGCTCCAGGACCTGGGAGAATTCCTCACTTCCCCCGAACGCGGCTATGGATTCGCCATCCACGACGTGAAGGATATGCTTGCCGAGGTGCTGCTGCTGCTGGCTCACGAGCTGGATTTCCGGCGCGAGCAGGCCACCCTGTTGGAAGCCGTGAAGATGTATCGCGCCAGCATCGGAATTCGCGTCCCCCGCCTGATTGAGCCGCTGTGCACCAGCGACATCACCGCGATGAGCGCGGAGGCGGGCGTGAAAGTGACCGAGGCATTCCCGCGCTCGCCCGTCCGCCGCGCCCGGGTGGCCGAACAATTGATCGAAGCGCTGGTGGCCGTTCCGCTCTTTTCGCGCGAGGAGGACGCCATTTTCCACGCCGACCCGCATGCCGGAAACCTGCTGTACGACGAGACCAACCGCGAACTCGTGGTGCTCGACTGGGCCCTGGCCGAGAGGCTGAGCCTCGAATCCCGGCGCCAGCTCGTGCTGCTGTCGGTGATGATGACGCTGCGCAGCCCCGATGGCGTCCGCCAGGCAATCCGCGATCTCAGCCTCAGCGCCGACCGGCGGAATCGCGCGCGGCTCGGGGTGATCGATGGCTGCGTCAAACGGTTTTTCGACGAGATGTCCCCCGACGCCTCCCCGGGCACGCTGGACGCGATGCGGCTGCTGGACCGGATCGCTCTCGAAGGCGTACACTTTCCGCCGCCCCTGTTCCTGTTCCGCAAGATCGTGCTGACGTTGGATGGCGTGCTCTACGATGTCGCCGGTCCCGGCGTGCGCATCGACGAGGTGATCGCCCGCGAGTTCCTGACGCGCTGCGCCGCCAGCCTGGGCGTATTTCACGCCCCTCTAGAATGGAAGGATTTCGCCGCCATCGAGTGGAACGCGTTGCTCTATCCAGTCCGGAGACTTGGGTAAGGGTAGGGCGGACCCCCCGGTCCGCGCGGGTCCCCCTGGACTCGCTCTCCTCTCGAAGAATCAAGTGCTTGCCACCAGCGAAAAGCCGGCCAGGGGGCCGGCTGCGGACGAGGGCGTCCGCCCCACTCTACCGGTTCCGCCCGTGCTTCTCGTGGCTGGAGACCCAGTCGGAAGCCGAAATCGCCGCCCCGAGCGAAATCTCGCCGGCCAACGCCACCCCGCCGACAATCTCCGCCAGCCGCTTGACCTTGTCGCGGCCGTAGCATTGCAGAATCTCCAGGCACTCGCGCTGCGTGGCGAGGCCCGTCCCGCCGCCGTAGGTGGCCACGATCAGGGAGGGAATCGTCAGCGAAACATACAGGTCGCCCTGGCTGGTCAGCTCTGTGTACAGAACTGCCGCCGAGGATTCGGCCACATTGGCCGCGTCCTGCCCGGTGGCGATGAACATGGCCGCGATCCCGTTGGCCGATTGGCCGCCGTTGTTGTTGGCCCCCGACAGGAGAGCCCCCACATTGGCCACGCCGTAGTGGTACGTGAGCTTCTCCGGCTGCACCCGCAGATGGCGGATCAGGACTTCGCGGCGGATGACCGCTTCCGCGGTGACCCGCTTGCCGCGCGTGCGCAGCCGGTTGATGTCGGAAGCCTTCTTGTCCGTGGCGAAGTTCGATTCCAGGTAGAAGTTGACGACGCCCGGGTGGTGATCCAGAATCCACTGGCAAGCCGCCAGTGTCGCGCGCCCCACCATGTTCTGTCCGGCGGCGTCCCCGGTGGAGAAGTTAAAGCGCAGATAAACGAACTTGCTGGCGAGGAATGTGTCGATATACTGCAGCTTGGCCACCGACGAGGTAGCTTCGGCTTGCTGGCGGATGGCCGCCAGATTGGCTTGCACCCAGAGCGCAAAATCGCGGCCGGCGCGGGCATCCTGGAAGATGAAGGCCGGCGCCCGCTGCATGGCGTCGCCCACCACGGTTACCTTCACGCCGCCACAAAGGTTCAGCACTTTCATGCCGCGGTTGTAGGATGCCACCAGCGTGCCTTCGGAGGTCGCCAGCGGAATCAGGAAGTCGCCTTGCGCGTGCTCACCGCACACGTGCAGCGGGCCGGCGAGGCCGATGGGAACTTGCGCCACCCCGACGAAATTCTCGCAGTTGCCCTTGGCCGCATGCGGATCGAGCGAATGGTGAACCACGTGCTTTAACCGAACGCCGGTTTCCTTTTCGATGAGCGCGCGGCGCCGGCCGATGATCTCAGGGCTGTAATCGTCGTCGTCGGCGCGCGGAATCGAGTGCGCACCTTGTCCGTCTTCGGCAACGGCATCCTCGGCGTGCAGCTTCAGTTTTCCAAACGGGCGGGTATCGAACGCAAGCTCGATCTGGTGGCTGGTTGGGCGCAAGGCCTGGCCGCCCACGTAAACCTTTACCGTGCAGCGCAATGGAAAGGAAATCGGGTGGGCCGCGCTGATCTCGAATGGGGCCAGCCCCCGGCCGTCTTCCAGGTCGAGGCGCACATGATCCATGGCCACCGGCTGCCCGTCGATCGCGATGCCTGAAATGCCGATGACTTCCGCGTCCGCCAGCCGGTTCTTGATGGCGAACTCGACGCCGCCATCGGTGTTCTTCAGGCTGCCCGCCGTGTAAAGCGAGTTGAGCATGGCTGTAGGGATCATTGCGGCGTGCCCTCAAGAGCATTGTAAAAGACAGCCTGCACACTAGCAATCTTAAATTAAGATGCAAATATCCTCAAATTAGCTGCAAATATCCACAACCTGTTGTAATCTGTCTGTGATACGACGTTTTGCGCGGTGTCCGTCGAGACCACGAATCAAATCCGGGACGCCTCCCCCGGTCCAACAGCGAGATTCGTGGATGCACCGCAGCCTGAGGAGGATTCTATGCTCGACCAACGCCGGGTGATCGTCACCCTTGGTATTCTTTTCCTTCTGTCCTTCCCGCTCTCCGGTCAACAATCGTATGTTTCGCGCTTCGACGTGTACGGGGGCTACGGCTTTCTCGACAGCCCAAAGGTCAACCTCTTCGAGCATGGCTTTGCGGCCCAGATCGGCGTCCGGCCGAAGACCTGGCTCTCTCTGGGTTTCGACTACACTTTCGCCGCTGGCGATCTGAAGATCACGCCCGACCAGTTGCTTCCCGCGTTGCAGACACAGTTGCAGACCGGGATAGTAGCGGGGGTCACGCACGGGTTACTCCCTCCCACCTATCCTTACAGCACCTTGTACGTTCCGGCGCATTCCACGACACACACCTTCGCCCTCGGACCGGAGCTGGTCTACCGGCACTTCACCAGAGCGACGATTTTTGTGCGTCCGGTCTATGCGGGGATCATCCATGAGACCGCTACCCCGAAACCGCAGGATCCAGTCGTCGCGGCCCTCGTGAGCGGCCTGATCACCGGGCCGAGCAAGACCGACCATGTCCTCTTCTTCGGTTTCGGCGGCGGCTTCGATATTAACTTCGGCCATCACTTCGCCTGGAGAACGCAGGCCGACCTGGTGCACGATCACCTGTTCAACGACCTGTTGAAGGATGCCCGCTTCACCGTGCGCTTTTCCATCGGCCCCTGCTTCAATTTCGGCCCGAACATCGTGAAGTGAGCCGCCGTCACGGAGCGTCGTTCCACTCCGTTTCCGCGGCGGGCCGGATGTAGCTCATCGCCCGCTCCGTGAGCGCGCAGATGGTCAGGCTGGGGTTAACCCCCAGGTTGGCCGCGATCACGGAGCCGTCGCAGACGTACAGGTTCCGATAACCGAACAGACGATTCCGCGAATCCACCACGCCGACCTCCGGCGCGACGGCCATCGGGCACCCCCCTAGTATGTGCGCCGTGCCCGGCACGTCGAAGAGGATCTCCGTTACCATGCTCATGGGTGTTCCGCCGACCGCTTGCGCTACCTTGCGCGCGAATTCGTTGGCCTGCGGGATGAAGGTGGGGATGCGCCGCCCCTGGCTGCGCAGCACTCGCCGGAACGGCCAGAACCACGGGCGTCCCAACCGCATCTCGATATGACCGTCCAGGGTCTGCATGCAGAGCAGGATGAGGGACTCGCGCGCCCAGCCAAACGGGTGCAGGCTGCGCAGGGTCCGGATGGGATGCCGCAAAAGCGAGCTCGCCAGCACCCACAGCCAGAGCAGGATGCGTTTCCGGCCGGGTTCCCCGCCCGTCAGCACGGTCGCCAGCAGCCCCATGGCGTCCGACCCCGCCGGGTAGCGCGTGGCCTCGATGTGCGTGTATTGATCCAGGTAGAAGCCCGAACCGATCGCAATCCCCTGCGACAAGTCCTCCCGGCTACCGGGCACGCGCACGCCGATCAGCGACTCGCAATTGGTGCGCACCCGGTTGCCCAGTTGCCCGCTGATCCCCGGCAGCGAGCCCTTTTCTTTCAGCCGGAAGAGCAGGTCCAGCGTGCCCAGCGCCGAGGCCGCGAATACCACGCCGCCGCAGGTGAAGCGGCGCCGGCCCCCAGGCATGACCGTGGAGGGAACCGTGAACACCTCGTAGCCTTTGCTTCCATCGGGGCTTCCATCGGGGCTTCCATCGGGGCTTCCATCGGGACTGCCGCCCAGAGGCCGTACATCTACCACCTTGGTTTCGGCGAATACCTGCGCCCCCGCCTTCTCCGCCAGGTAGAGGTAATTCTGGTCCAGCGAGTTCTTAGCGCGATAACGGCACCCCATCATGCAGCCGCCGCAGCCGATGCAACTGGCGCGCTCCGGTCCCTCGCCGCCGAAGTAGGGGTCGGGATAGGTAAGGCCCGGGGGTTCACCCTCCGGCCCTTCGAAGACGGCAACTCTGGTGCGATAGAAGGTCTCCCCTGTCCCGTGCGCTGCCGCCGCCCGCTGGAGGATGTGGTCCGCCGGACCCATGATCCGGTTTTCCGCCACGCCCAACATGCGCACCGCGGTTTCGTAGTGCCGCGGCATCTCCGCTTTCCAGTCCGCCAGACCCGCCCAAGATCCGTTGTCCCAGATCGCCTCGGGCGGCACCAACAGCGTGTTGGCGTAGGTGATGGACCCGCCACCCACGGCACAGCCATGCATAATCAGAACGTGGCGGAAGGGCTCGATGTTGAAGAACCCGCGCAACCCCAGGCCCGGCCGCCAGATCCAGCGCCAAAATTTCCAATTCGTCGTGGGCAGGTTCTCCGGCGTCCACCGGCAGCCCATTTCCATCACGCCGACCCGGTAGCCCTTCTCGGTGAGCCGGTGGGCGGAGACACTGCCGCCGAATCCGGAGCCGATCACGATGAAATCGAAGTCCATCACTTCTTGCCAGGCGTAGCCGCGCATGCGGCCGGAGCAACGGGCGCCCCGCACGGCGGCAACCCCGCCGGCAGTTTGGGGATTTCGAGTCCCGGCTTTAATACGCTCTCGCGCATGGACGTCAGGGAGTGCCGGAGGGATTTCTCCGGGTTGATCCCCATCAAGGCGGACCCGAGTGCGCGCGTCATGGCCCCGAATTCGTCGCTCAGCGTGATGGTCTCCGCCTCCACATAGACGCCCTTTTCGGTTTCGGCAAAGCGCCAGTAGGAGTACAGGCGCCGCAGGTAGCCGTGGTCCTTGCCCACCTCGGCAACGCGCGTGGACAAAGAGCGACAACGCCAACGATGCGGGTCGACGCGCTCCCAGACCACGTCGCTTTCGACATCCAGGATGGCGGGTTCTTTCATGCGCATGGAATATTGAAAGCGGTCCGTTCCGGTAAGGCAGAGGAGCTTGGAGGCGGAGATGGTCTCGGGGAAATACTGGGGGCGGTGGTCATAGTCCTGGAGCATGCGGATCAGCTTGTCCAGGGTGGCGCCGGGAATAAAGGCAGCCCCGATCCAGTCGTAGAGCTGACCGCCGGCCAGTTTGTGCGGGTTCGGGCCGTTGGCCTCAATGGTCCGGATTTTTTGGCCGCGAACCGTCTGCTCGTTGAGTGCGGTGTCGGTATCGGCCCGCAGGAAAGCCTTGCGTGCGTCCATCCGCGCTTCGGCGGCTTGGACGTAGCAATCGAATTGCTGGGCGGTTTCGGGCTTGAGCTGCTGCGCGGGGAGCCCGGCGGGAAATATCAGGCAACAGACAACGGCTAGTTTCATAGGAAGACGTCCGATTGATTATCGCTCCGGACGCGGCGGTTGCAAAGCGAGATTTTCAGACACGAATCGGCTGGATTCCGGGCGCGATGTTGCGTAGTCTGGAAACAGGAACTGGTCTGTCCTATGCATAAGCTTACCCCCGTGGAAGACGCGAAGACGTTGTTCAACGAAGCCAAGGACTGGTCAGTCTGGCGATGGCTCATCGAGAAGAAACACGCGCGGACCACCGCGGACGCTGCCTGGGAGGCCCTGGAAGCCTGCGAAGAGAAAGTGAGGGCCGGGTGGCCTGAGGAGTGGCGGCAAGCCTACGGCCATCCCAAGTCAAGACGCAATGCCGATCTCGATCCCGAAGTGAAGGCAGCGCTCGAACGCTTACACGAGGCCGACGAGGAAGCCCGCCAGGCCCACGACGCGGCCGAAGCCCAATTCGACGAGGCCGACCGCCGCATGAGCTCGAGCATGGCCTGCCAAGGGGCGCAGATGGCCATCGACGGCTGGGAACTGCGCGAAAAGTTCATCCGCAAAGCCGAGGCTTTGGCGCGGCGGAAGTGATACTACAGCCGGCGTAACCGTATTCCATGCCGCCCATAATGGGACAACAAAACGGGACGGCGCAAGCCCTGTTTTTGCGGGGGTTCCGTTCGCGTCCCGAAACTTACTCATTTTGAAACAAACGGCCCGCTGGTCCGGCGTTTGACTACCTGTCCCTGCAGCCTTACACTGAAAGAGAAATCGCATCGCGATTGTAGCGTCTGCCATGACCGTCACCGTCAACAACAAAACGCCCCTCGTGGTCCCTCCTGCCATTCGCCGGCAGGCCGGTCTTAAGAGTGGCCAAGAGATCGAGTTCAAGGTCTCCGGCGGTGTCATCAGCATTCATCCCAAACTCCCAACCGCGGACGGCGAATACACTGCCGAGCAGCGCCGCCTGATCGATGCCCAACTTGCCGACGGGCTGGCCGACGTCGACGCCGGGCGAGTGCACGGCCCTTTTTCCACCCACAAAGAATTCATCGCGTCGCTCCACAAGGAAGCCAAGAAGTTGAGCCGCAACAAGACCAAGCGCTCGGCGTAATGAAGCTCCTCCGAACCACCCATTTCGAGCGAAACTACGTCAGGGCACCACCGCAAATCCAGCGTGCCTTCGACAAACAGTCGGCGCTGCTCCTGCAGAATCTCCATCACCCGTCGCTGCGCGCCAAGAAATACGACGAACGGCGGAACCTCTGGCAGGCACGCGTCAACCAGGACTGGCGCTTCTATTTCCTGATCCAGAACGACGCGTACCTGATCGTGGACATCATTCCCCACCCGAAATAGCTCGACAGGCCAGGAGGCCTGTCCTACAGCGCGTAGCGCCCGGCGGCCAGCACGTGTTTGGCGATCTGCCGGCCTAACGCGATGGTGTCCGCCGGCTCGTGCTTGGACAGGCGGCGCAGAATCGCCATCTGGGTCCTGAGCATATCGCCTTCGGCCACCGTGGCGATCACCTTGCGCGACGAAAGCTCCACCGTCTGCGCCGCCTTGGCAGCGTAGTACCTGGTCATGGCAATCGCCTGCTTCGCCGCCCCTTCGCCCTTGGCGGCGATCAGTTTCTCGGCGCGCAGAATGCAAGATTCCAGCGCAAATACTTCCATGATGCAGTCGGCCAGGGCGCCCATCACTTCCTGCTGGTCCGCCAGACCCATCATGTACTTCTGCGACGCCGCGCCGGCCGCAAACAGGGCGAGCTTCTTGGCGTTGGCCAGCAACTGGTACTCGGCGCTTAAGGGGCCCTCGCGAACTGCCGCGGCGCTGGGACCGGCCATCACCTCATCCATCAGTTTCTTGATTGCCGCCAGCAGCGGCAACTGGCCGGCCACCGCGCGCTTCATCAGCCAGCCGGTGATGATCAGCCGGTTGATCTCGTTGGTGCCCTCGAAGATCCGGTTGATGCGCGAATCGCGGTACGCGCGCTCCGCCGGATACTCCTCCACATAGCCGTATCCGGCGTAGATTTGCAGGACGTGGTCCACCACCATATCCAGCATCTCCGAGGCCCACACCTTGAGGATGGAGCACTCCACCGCATACTCCTCGATCCGCTTCTGGATTTCCCGGGAGGCTCCGGCGGCGCCCGTATCCACATCGGCGAGGGCACTATCGATCATGCCGATAGTGCGGTAGACCATGGCTTCGCCGGCGTAAATTCCGGTGGCGGACTCGGCCAGCTTCTCCTGGATCAGACCGAATTCGGCGATTGCCTTGCCGAAGGCCTTGCGCTCCTTGGCGTAGCCGATGCCGTCCTGCAGGCTGTTGCGCGCCCCGCCGACACAAGCCGCTCCCAGCTTGAAGCGCCCGATGTTCAGAATGTTAAACGCGATGTGGTGCCCCTTGCCCACCTCGCCCAACAGGTTCTCCACCGGCACCTGGCAATCGGCCAGAATCAGAGGGCAGGTGGAAGAGCCGCGGATGCCGAGTTTGTGCTCCTCCGAGCCGATCGAGAAGCCCGGCGTATGGCGCTCGATCAGGAAGGCGGAAAACTTCTCGCCATCCACTTTGGCGAACACCGTGAACAGGTCGGCGAAACCACTGTTGGTGATCCACATCTTCTCGCCATTGAGGATGTAGTGCCGGCCGTCCGGCGAGAGCACCGCCCGCGTCCGGCAGTTCATGGCATCGCTGGCGGAGGAGGATTCCGAAAGCGCATAGGCGCCGATCCACTCGCCCGTCCCGAGCTTCGGCAGGTACTTCTGCTTCTGTTCCTCGGTGCCGTACCAGACAATGGGCAGCGTGCCGATTCCGACGTGCGCGCTGAAGGCCACCGAAAAGCTGGCCAGCTTGCTGATGGACTCGGCAATCAGCGCCGAGGTTACCTTGTCCATTTCCAGTCCGCCGTAGGCTTCGGGGATGTCCACGCCCATCAGCCCGAGTTCGCCTGCCTTGCGCAGCAGGCCCCTGGTCACCTCGAAGTTCTTGGCCTCGATCTCGGCCGCCGCCGGCATCACCTCATTTTGGGTGAAGTCGATTGCGGTCTTCGCAATCTGCCGGTGCTCCTCGGAGAGGTCCTCTGGTGTGAATACGTCTTGCGGGTCGCGTTCCTCGGTGAGGAAGCTGCCGCCTTTGACCCGTTTCGCCATCACTTGCACGTTGCTGGTTGCCATATGTATTTCCTCTGATCGCTCTTAGTTGAAATTTTCGAAGATTCCCGCGGCGCCCATGCCGCCCCCCACGCACATCGTCACCATACCGTACCTGGCCTTCCGCCGTTTCAGTTCCTGGAGCAGCCCGGCGGTCAGTTTGGCCCCGGTGCAGCCCAGTGGATGCCCCAACGCAATCGCGCCGCCGTTGACGTTCACGCGGTCCATATCGAGCCCCAAGGTCTTGATTACGGCGAGCGACTGCGACGCGAAGGCTTCGTTCAATTCGATCAGGTCGATCTCGTCCAGACTCAGGCCCGCCAGTTTGAGCGCCTTGGGGATGGCGTACACCGGACCGATCCCCATCTCCTCCGGCAGACAGCCCGCATAGGCGAAGGCCACGAAACGCGCCATCGGCTGGATTCCCAGCGCGCGGGCGCGTTCCTCGGACATCACCACCGCGGCCGCGGCGCCGTCGGAAGTCTGCGAGGAGTTACCCGCTGTGACCGTGCCCTTGGCGTGGAAGGCGGCCTTAAGCTTGCCTAGCGCCTCCATGGAGGTATCGCCGCGCGGCCCCTCATCCACCTGGAACACGACTTCGGTCTGGCGGATCTTCGACTTCGCGTCCGGCGCCGAAAAGGTAACCGGCACCGGCACGATCTCCTGCTTGAACTTCCCCGCGGCCTGCGCGGCCAGCGCCTTGGTGTGGCTGGCCAGGGCGAACTCGTCCGCCTGCTGGCGCGTGATGCCGTAGTGCCGCGCCACCCGCTCGGCGGTCAGCCCCATCGACAGGTACGAATCAGGATAGTTCTGCTGCAGCCAGGGGTTGATGGAAATCTTGTTGCCGCCGAATGGGATAAAGGACATGGATTCCGTCCCGCCGGCCACGATCACCTCCGCTCCCCCACCGCGTATGCGCTCCGCCGCCAGGGCGATGGATTGCAGCCCGGATGCGCAATAGCGGTTGACGGTCATGGCGGAGGATGCAATCGGCATGCCCGCACGCAAGGCGGCGACCCGTGCCACGTTCATGCCCTGCTCGCCTTCCGGCATGGCGCAGCCGATAATCACATCCTCCACTTCTTTTTTATCCAGGCCGGGCACGCGCCCCAGCGCGCCCTGTATGGCTAGGGCCGCCAGGTCATCGGGCCGGGTGGCGCGCAACATACCTTTGGGAGCCTTGCCCACGGCCGTCCGCACGGCGCTCACAATCACTGCGTCTCTCATGGATATTTCTCCTCTGTGGCGCAGGCACTCCTGCCTGCCGCGTCGGCACTCATGCCGACGCTTGCCAGGCCGCGAACACGTGTCGAGACGAGTCTCGACACGGCAGGCAGGAGTGCCTGCGCCACAACTGCATACTTTAATTCCTAAGCGGCTTCCCGCTCTTCAAGGTGAAGGCGATCCGCTCCTGGGTTTTCTTTTCGCCGCAAAGCGAGAGGAACGCTTCCCGCTCCAGATCCAGCAGATACTGCTCGCTTACCAGGGTGCCGGGCGTGACGGGCCCGCCGCACAGAACGTACGCCACCCAATTGGCTACCTTGGCGTCGTGGTCGCTGATGAACTCGCCCTGGCGCATCACGTGGACCCCAAGTTTGAGGGAGGCCAGCATGTTCTCCCCCGGCGCCGGAATATCGCTGCGCGGCACCGGGGCGGAGTAACCGCTCGCCGCCAATTCGCGTGCCGACTGCTTGGCGTCGTTCAGCAGACGCTCGCGATTCATGGTGATGCGGTCGGCAGGCAGCAGCATGCCGATGTGGCGCGCCTCTACGGCCGAGGTGGATACCTTGGCCATGGCGATGGTTTCGAAGGTCCGCCGCAACGCTCCTAGCAATTCCGGCGACTCATTGCGGGCGACGCCGTGAACCGCGGCCACCACATCCAGCGCGCGCAGCAGCATTTCCTTGCAGCCGCCTCCGGCGGGCACCACGCCGACGCCGGTCTCCACCAGTCCCATGTACAACTCCGCGTGGGCCTGGCGCCGGGCGCCGTGAATCGCGATCTCCGCCCCGCCGCCCAGGCAGAAGGAGTACGGCGCCACCACCACGGGACGCGGGCAGAACTTGATCGCCGCCGTCATGCGCTGGAATGCCCGCACGGCGAAATCGACGTCGTCCCACTCCTCTTCCTGGGCGCTCAACAGCAGTTGCATCAGGTTGGCGCCGACGGAGAAGTGCTCGGCGTCGCCAGAGATCACGAATGCCTCGAAATCCCGCACGGCGCTGCTCTGTGGCGCGAATGTTTCGGTCACCAGCCGTATGATGTCTTCGCCCACGGCATTTTTCTTCGAGTGCAGTTCCAGGCAGGCCACGCCGTCGCCCAGATCGACTAGAGACGCGCCCGGGTTGTGCCGCACCACACCGTTCGCCGCACGGAACTTGGCGATGCGCCCGATACCCTCGGCCTCGGTGACCGGCCGGTACGCCCCGCTGTTCACATCGAAACACTCGCGGCCGTGGGCGCGGTACCAGCTCTCGGCTCCCGCGACTGCCAGTCGTTCGACAATCGGACTCACCGGTTCGCCAGCCGCCCGCATGCGCTGCACGGTGGTGTCCACGCCGGCCGCATCCCAGAGCTGGAACGGCCCCATTTCCCAGTTGAACCCGGCCCGCATGGCGCGGTCCACGCTCGACGCATCGTCGGCGATCTCGGGCAAACAATCCGCCGCGTAGTTCCACAGGGCGCTCAACAGCCGCCAGTGGAAACGCGCCGCTTTATCCTTGCGCGCATCGCCGGCCAGCAGTTGGGCCAGGCGTTCGGGCAGCTTCTCGGCATTCTTCGCCATTTCGAGCGACGGGATCTTGGGCCGGATCGCCGGAACGTATTCGAGCGTCTTCCAATCCAGCACCAGCCGGAGCTCCTTGCCCTCGGCGTCCTTCTCTTTCTTGTAGAAACCCTGTTTGGTCTTATCTCCCAGCCAGCGGCGCTCCAGCAACTCAGCGACGAACGGCGGCATCGCGCCCGACCCCTCGAAGTTGGCGGCCACGTGCGCCAGCACATCGATGCCCACCATATCCGCCAGCCGGAACGTCCCCGTGCGCGGCCAGCCGATCGCGCTTCCGGTCAGGGCATCCACCTCTTCGATGGTCAGGTCCTGCTCCTGCATCAGGCGTACCGATTCCAACATGATGAAGACGCCGATCCGGTTGGCGATGAAGTTGGGCGTATCGCGGGCGAACACGACTTCCTTGCCCAGCAACACGTCGGCGAAGTGCGCGATGGCGGCGATTGCCGCCGGGTCCGCCTCCGGCGTGGGAATGATCTCCACCAGCCTCATATAGCGCGGCGGATTGAAAAAGTGAGTTCCAAACCAACGGCGCCGCACCGGCTCCGGCAGTTTGGCCGCAATCGACGCCACCGGCAGGCCGCTGGTATTGGTAGTCAGAATCGCGTCCCGCTTTAAGTGCGGCACGACTCTTTCCAGCAGGGCCTGCTTGATCGCCAGGTTCTCCGTGACCGCCTCGATCACCCAGTCGCAATCCGCCAGCAACGCCAGATCGTCATCGAAATTGCCCACGGACACGTGTGCCGCATACGCGGGGTCGTAAAACGCCGCCGGTTTGCTCTTCTTGAGGGCATCCAGTGCCTGCGACGCGATCGCGCTGCGCGCGCCTCCCGGTGCGGGGATATCCAACAGAACCACCGGCAACCCGGCGTTGGCCAGGTGCGCCGCGATCCGCGATCCCATGGTCCCCGCCCCCAGCACCGCCGCTTTGCGGATGACCGCGGCGGGCGCGTGGTCTGGCGAAGATACTCCGGCCGCGACCGGTTTGACATCTGCTTCAACGCTCATGCGAATTACTCCTCTTTGGAAACTATGCGCAACTTGCTACTCCGCTTCCTGGCCCCCAGCCCCTGCGTCAAAGTACGCGCAAACTGACTGGCAATCTCTTCCGGGGACAGGGCGCCATCGGGTTCATACCACATGCAGATCCAGTTCAACGCTCCCGCGATGGAAAACGCGGCGATTTTG
>JADGNT010000404.1 GCA_017883345.1 Candidatus Solibacter sp.
CGCATCGTTTCTGAACGTCTGGCAAGCGCACAATCTGAACGTCAACCTGTTCCCCGACCGGTTCGGCAATAGCACCAGCGTCGAAGACGCGTTCTTCCCCATGAATCCGGCCCCGGCGCAGTACGCCCCGCGCTTCTCCGATTTCGGCGCCGGCTGGCGATTCACCAGGGATCTCTTCGCGCAGTACGTGTATTCGACCGATTACGGCGCCAGTTCGGCCACTCACACCCTGATGTTGCGCTACACGTTTCACGGGCGCGATTAGGCTGGGCGGGGACTGACATGAATTTCCGGCGCAGTTTGCCGGGAATTGGCCTGTCTGTCCCCGGTTGGCAGGTAGGAGGTTCCCCGATGTGCGGGGTGGTTTTTCGACTCTGGCCCCGGTTTGCCTGACAGGATACGCTCCGTTTTTGTCGTGTGCCCCAAAACCGTTAAGCACCCGTCTTCTTCGCTCAGCGCAAGCTCACCAGGTCGCTGAATACGCCATACGCCGTCTGTTCCACCCCAGGCTCGATCGAGACCGTTCCGAACGTACCCATCAAATCCGTATGGAACAGAATCAGGTTGCTGGTCCCCGGCGTGCACGCCAGAATGTCGTTCCGCTCCAGCACCTCGGCGCGCACGCGCAGCCGGACGCCGCCGCTGGTTCGCCGTCCCCGGCTCACCAGCCGCACCGTTTTGCCGGAGCGCGCGATCTCCATCGCGCGCTCCGGCGTCAACCGCGTAATGCCGCGCGTCGTCACCAGTTGCGGCGTGGTCCGCGCGTCCATCAGCACGTTGGCCAGCGCCGCCGCCTTCGCCGCCGAGTCCCAACCCTCCACGTCGTACGCCCCATCGGCCTCCGTGATCCCCATCCTCCGCGCCTCCGCCAGGCCCGCATCGAAGCTCCCCCCCCGCTCCATCGTCTCGATCACCACCTTCGACGTCGAATTCAGCACCCCCGTGAACCCCAGCACCTTCACCCCGGGCATCGTGTGCCGCCACAGGTTGAACACCGGCGCTCCATCCATCACGCTCGATTCGAAGCGCAAGCCTACCCCCTCCCGCGCCGCCTCGTCGCGTAGCGCGGCATAGGCGTGCGCGATCGGCCCCTTGTTCGCCGTCACCACGTGCATGTGCCGCGCCAGTGCCGCCCGAATGTGCCCCGTCGCCGGCTCGCCCGTCGATGGATTGAGCGTCGTCAACTCCACCGCCACCTGCGCCCGCGCCGCGTCCAGGAACTCCTCCACCGATGCCGCCCGCGGCCCGAACTCCGCCGCCTCCGTGACCTCGGCGGGCAACCCTGCCGCGTCCACCGCCGTGCCGTGCCGCAGCGTATGGATTCCCGCGATCGTGAAGGGGAACTCCTTGCGTTTCTCCCGCAGCAGCCGCGCCAGCGCGCGCCCCACGTTGCCGTACCCGATGATCGCCAGTTTCAAGGTTCGATTGTATCCTGTCTACCCGCCGTGATCTCCGCGCGCTCCGCTTCCTCCGCGCGCCAACCCCGGCAACGCGTGAATTCTTCGCATCTACTCTCCCTTGTTCTCGGTTTTCTCCGCGTCTTCCTCCGCGACTCCGCGTCTCCGCGTCAAATCGAACGCCTCGCTCCCTCCTCCGCTCCCAATCCCCCAAGGTATTCTCTGCGCTTCCTCTGCGTTCTCCGCGTCTCTGCGTTGAATGGACGCCTTCCCCATTCAACGAAACAGCCGCGGGGCGAAATCCTGCAAGTCGTAGCGCCACGTTTGCCATTCGTGGGCGAACGGGCACTCGAAAAACACGTTCGGAATCCCCGCCTTTTCCAGCGCTTCGTGCCACGCCTGAGTCGCTTGGTGCGAAGCCGCCTCGGCGATGCCAGCGCCCATCCACAGCAGCTTGACCTTCTTGCGGAATGCCGCCGCATCCGCCAACACGCCATTGTAGGCCGTCTTCGGATCGCTGGCGCGCACCCCGCCGCTGAACGACCCGATATACGCGAACTTGTCCAGATGCCCCAACCCGATTTGCATCGCCTGCCCCGCCCCCATCGATAGCCCCGCGATCGCCCGCTGCTCGCGATCCGCCACCGTGCGGTACGTGGCGTCGATCATTGGGATCAGATCGCTGATGACCACCTCTTCGAAGGCGCCGTTCCCCCGCCCGCCCTCGCCCGCTTTCGTGGCCACCATCCCGTTTTCCATCACCACAATCATCGGCGCCGCCCTCTTCGCCGCGATCAGATTGTCCAGGATGAAGCTCACCCGCCCTTGCTTCACCCAACTCGTCTCGTTCTCGCCCGAGCCGTGCTGCAGATACAGAACCGGGTAACGTTTCGAGCCGCTCTGGTCGTAGTCCGGCGGCGTGTACACGTACGCCGGCCGCCACTGGCCCGTGGTCTTGGACCAGTACCAGCGCGCCCGCACTTCGCCGTGCGGCACTTCCTTGGCCCCATAAAAATCCACTCGGTCGGGCACTTCCACGCCGCTCGTTTCCGTGTTCCAACCGAAATACGTCTGGCTGCCCGGGTCGTTGCACTGGAAACCGTCCACCAGCAGAAAGTAGTAGTGGAAGCCCGGCGCCGCCGGCGGCGTCGTCACCGTCCAGACGCCCTTGTCGTCGCGCACCATATCGTACGGACCCTTGCCCAATCCGTCCCCGCCCGGTTTCACCTGCACCTTCTGGGCCGCCGGTGCGTTCACCCGAAACGTGATCCGCAAATCCGGCTGAATGCGCGGATACTGCGCGCCCGGCACGTTGGACGTGGCCGCCTTGGAGTCATCCCCAGCCTGCGCCCACACCAGGCCGCAAGCCATCGCCAATCCTGTCAGAACCCGCCGTGTCGTCATACTCACAGGGTGGCATAAGGCGGTACCCTCTGGGTCGCGTTGTGCATGGTGGGGCAGGCGGGAATACGCCCCGCACACCGGTCGCCGAGGCCCTTCTTGCCGCTGGCGGCGTGGTTGGTGTGCAGACACTGAACGAGTTCGTTGCGGTCGCCGTGCGCAAACTCGCCATGCCCTGGAAGGACGTTCTGGAGGCGCTCGGCGCGCTTCGTGTGCTGTGCCCTTCGCCCGTCCCGCTCACCGTGCAGACCCACGACCGGGCGCTGCGCATCGCCGGAAGATACGGCTATCGCATCTACGCTTCGCTGGTCGTCGCAGCCGCCCTCCAAGCACGCTGCAACATCCTCTTTTCGGAAGACATGAAAGACGGCCAGGTAATCGACGGCCTCACCATCCGCAATCCGTTCCGGCCGGTGCAGGCCGGTAAAAGCCGAAGGTGACCCAGCGCCTGCCGTGGTCGCCCACCACGGATCCGGCCAGTCCCAACAGTCGCACACCGCCGGCGACCATTCGCGGCCTGCGGAAATGCTCCTGGATGCAGCGCCCGGAGCGTGTCGGACACTTCCCGTAACGCCGTATGGGGGGACCCCGTGGCTGATTGCTGGTGACGTGGGCTGTTGGCGACAGGAATTGGCCGTCCCAGTCTTGCAGTGCGACTGCCATTGACATCTATACGGGATTCCCGTATGCTTGAATTGTGAAGGTTCGCGTATTCGCAACAAGCCGATACGAAAAGGAAGTGCGGCGGCTACTCGCCGAACCCGAGCAAGCCGCTCTGCAACTCGCAATCGCCGCCGATCCTGAGGCACATCCCATAGTTCCCGGTACCGGTGGCGTCCGAAAGGCCCGCTGGGCCCGGCAGGGTAGAGGCAAGAGTGGCGGTGTGCGGGTGATTTACTACTACTGGCGGACGATCGAAGAGCTCGCCGCGCAAGTATTGGACCGTAGGGTGTACCTGCTTTCGATCTACGCCAAGAATGAACAATCGGACATGACGGCTGCGGATCGAAAGGCAGCGAAGAAGTTCGTGGAGGGTTTGAAAGATGCCAAGAAGCAAGCGGGTAAGTAAGCGCGCGCCGGGGAGGCTCAGCCGCGTAGGAAGGGACGTTGTTCATGGATTGAAGGAAGCTGCCGCGCATGTTCGGGGTGAGATCTCTCTGCGCGCATACGAGTACGATGTACCGGGCCCGGTAGACGTGAAGGCAATTCGCGCGAAATCTGGACTATCACAGTCTCAGTTCGCCCGCCGTTACGGATTCAGTACTCGCACGTTGCAGGATTGGGAACTTGGCCGGGCGCAACCGCCGAGCGCGGTCCGCGCCTATCTCACGGTCATCGGTCGTTTTCCGGAGACCGTCGAAAAAGCTCTCTTGGGCGCTGCGTGAAATCGCCATCGGCCGCGGTCTCTAACGAGCTGGGTCTTTCCGCCAGTCCGCTTGCGTGGATCCCGCGCCACACCGTCGGCCTGAATCGTTGGACGGAAGGGCTGTTCGCAACAGCTATCGGTAAACGCTGGGCGACTACACGGGAGTATCTCCGGCCAATGGCCGCCATAGCCCGGACGCTCCGGCGGCTCTGCGGATCAGGGTGTCCAGAAATTCCTCAGACACATACCGCCATCATTCGAGCCTTGAAGTTCGCCAGTCGGAGTCCAACTAGATTCCAAAATGGACGCAGCCCTGGACACTCTATTGCTTCGTCGCTTCCGCAGCAATGCGAAAAAGGCTAGGAGCGGCTGCGGATCAAACGTCGGGGTGTCGTTACTGATGTAGTGCCGCATCCCAATGCGTCACCACGTGCATCCGTCCGTCGTCAATTGGCGAGCGAGCCGTTTCGATCATGAGGAATTTCTGACCGTTTGCGGTTACGCCGTAAGTGCCGATGCAGTAGTTTTGGGTGAAGAGAGTGGCTTCTCCTGCACGGAAGAGCACCTTCGGAGAGCTTGTTTCCAAACTGAAGCCGGCCTTCACATCCACTGACATCACCTGGCCCTGCGCCGCCATGTAAAACAGCTCCTTACCGTCCTTCCTCCACACCGGCGTGCAACCGCCGCTCGTCGAGATCTGACGGGTGTTCGTCATGGCAGGAAAACTGCTCACGTAGATCTCCGGCGCACCGGATTCGGGGGACATATATGCCAGCCAATGGCCATCCGGTGAGAATTGGAATCGGCCTTTGGCGTAAGGAGTGTCGAGAAGCACCGCCGGTTTTCGATCTTCCGAGGTTGGAAGGCTGAAAACCGTCTGTTCTTCGCGTTTGAAGAGGAGGAAGCGCCCATCCGGCGACCAAGCCTCGGGTTTGTTGGCCCTGCCATCTGTATAAAACGTTCTTGGGGAGCGTTCACCAAGGGTCAATTCCATCAAATCTATCTTTTCTCCCTCCTCCGCCTTGTAGGCTCCGTACACAATCCGGCTGGAGTCAGGCGACCAGACGGGATCAGCATCCAGACCGTCACCGAAAGTCAAGCGCGACAGCACATTGGTATCGAGGTGCAGCAACCAGATGTTCCAGTGCGTTCTATCCATTTTGTCGTTCCGGATGGACACGGCAGCCAGCCTCTCATCGGGAGAAAGGATAAGTTGGTTGTATTCGCGCGGTTCGCCTGCAGTTCCCAACCGCTGTCCGTCCCGGCGATACCAAACGATCTGGCTCTTCTGC
>JADGNT010000405.1 GCA_017883345.1 Candidatus Solibacter sp.
GCTACTTTCTCGCGCCCCTCCGGGGCTGATGCCCATGAAAGTTACCAGCAAAATGTAGAAACTCCAGGTCCGAGCTTCGCTCGGATGCACAAGGCGGAGACTTCCCGCGAAAATAGATGTTCGCCCGAGGAGATCGCTCCCTCACGGTCGCGGCTCTGATTGGCGCATCGCGGCTTTGATCGGAGCCGCGACCGGGGTACCCTCCGGGTCGGGAGCGGTTTCCTGATGGGCGGCAGCTATGCCACCGCGGGTGCGGATACAATCGGAAGGGAGTCTCACATGAACATACGAAAAGCGGCCGCGCTGGCGCTCTTTTTGGCGGGCGCGGCGGCGGCCGCGACTTGCGGGGGTCACGGGACACGGGAGAGCCTGTTTGTTTCCACCCAGTGGCTGGCCGATCACATCAAGGACGCCAACCTTGTGGTGCTGGCGGTGGGGGAGAAGGCCGACTACGACGCTGGGCATATCGCGGGATCGGTGTTCATCGAATACGGTTCGGTGGGGGTGAAGGGAGAGAGCGGACTCATGCTCGAGCTGCCGCCGATGGACAAGCTGGCCGAAGTGTTTTCGAAGCTCGGCGTGGGCAACGATTCGCGCGTGGTGGTTTACCGGCTGAAGGACTGGCTGACGCAGGCGGCGCGCACCATTTTGACGCTGGACGCGATGGGGCTCGGCAACAACGCTGCGATGCTGGACGGCAGTCTGGCGACCTGGAAGGAAGAAGGCCGGGCGACCTCCGGGGCGACCTCCAAGGACGCGCCGGTCGTCCAGCCGGGGAAGCTGACGCCGTGCCCGCAGAGCGACGTGATCGCGGATCTGGATTTTGTGAAGGCCCACCTGCATCGGGCCGGAGTGCGCATTCTGGATGCGCGCGATCCCAAGGTCTACAGCGGCGAAACCGTGCGCACCGGGATGGCGCCGGGCCACATACAGGGCGCGGGCAACGTGCATTACAATGGGCTGCTGGATGAGAAGACCGGCAAGCTGAAGCCGGTGGAAGAACTGCAAGCGAAGTTCCGCGATGCGGGGGTGAAGCCGGGGGATCGTGTAGTGACCTACTGCTTCATCGGCCAGCAGGCGAGCGCGCTGTACCTGGTTTCGCGATACCTGGGCTACGACACGCGGCTCTACGACGGTTCGTGGGATGAGTGGACCAAGCATCCGGAACTGCCGACGGAGACCGCGGCCAACCAGAAGAAGTAGAGGTCCGAGCTGCGAAGCGGATTGCCAGGCGGACCCAGAGGGTACCCCGGGGCGCTTAACCGTTTTCGGGCACATGACGAAAACGGAGCGTATCCTGCCAGGTTCGGTGTATTCCCGGCCAGCCTTCCCCAAAACGGTTAAGCACCCGGTACCCCGCCTGCCGCACCACTCGGGTTAGGATAGGGTAGACATGTTGGGCATCGAGCGGTCGGCGGCGCGTTACACCTGGACAGCGGCGGTCGTGCTCCTGTTCCTGTGGCTGGTTTACCTGTTGCGCTTCACGCTGTTTATCTTCGCGGTGGCGCTGCTGTTCGCCTACCTCCTTTCTCCGCTGGTGGACCTGCTGGACCGCGCGATCCCACGGAAGGGCACGCGCACGCTGGCGTTGGCGCTGTCCTACGTGATCTTTATCGGCGCGGTCGTGCTCATCGGGATTCAGATTGGCACGCGCGTGGTGTCGCAGGCTGAGACGCTGGCCAGCAAGCTTCCCGAAATGATGGTGAAGCTCGAGCAGCCCTCGCCTCTCGCGCCCGAAGGCGTCAACGCCGTCAAGGCCCAGTTGGTCGCCAGCCTCCGCACGGATTGGGCCCAGCGCAGCAGCGACATTATGCGCGAGCTCCCCTCTGCCGGCCTGAAATTTCTCTCCGTGGCCAGCAACCTGATTTATGTCGTGATCGTTCCCGTGCTGGCGTTCTTCTTCCTCCAGGATGGCGGCCTCATCCGCAGCCACACGCTGGAAATGCTGGACGTGGGTCCGTTGCGCGGCGTGGTAGAGAGCGTGATGTCCGACATCCACCTGCTGCTGGCGCGTTACATGCGCGCCCTGGTGCTGCTCTCGCTGTCCACGTTCACGTCCTACGCCATCTTTTTCACCATCGTGGGCGTGCCTTTCGGCGTCCTGCTGGCGGTGGTGGCCATGGCGCTGGAGTTTATCCCCATGATCGGACCGCTCACCGCCGTCGCCGTTATCCTGCTGGTCACGCTGATTTCGGGCGCGCACTTTTGGGCCGTGGTCATCTTCATCGTGGCCTGGCGCATGTTCACGGACTACTTCCTCTCCGTGCGCCTGATGGGGCAGGGCGTGCAACTGCATCCGCTGCTGGTGCTGCTCGGCGTTTTCGGGGGCGCGGAGGTGGCCGGTGTCGCCGGAAGTTTTCTCTCCGTGCCGACGCTGGCGATGGCCCGCATCCTCTACGTGAGAACCCGCCGTTCGCGATTGAGCGCTCCCCTGGAGGCCCATCCTGACACGCCGCTGCTGACGCGATGAGACGCGCGCTCTGCTTGGTTCTGCTGGCGTGGCCTCTCCCGGCCCACGTCATGAGCATGAGTTCCGGCGATCTCGCCATCCTCGGCGCGCGCGCGCATTACGAATTGCGCATGCCGCTTTACGAAGTGGCGCACGTACCGAATCCCGAGCGTACCCTGCTCGAGCACATTCGCTTCGCCGGCGCCCGAATGGCGCGTAGCGAGTGCCGCGCCGATCCCGCGCGCGATACCTACATCTGCGTCGCGGATTACGAATTCGCCGCGCCGGTGGACCGTCTGGACGTAGAGTGTACCTTCACGGCCATCACGGTGGCCAACCACGTTCACCTGCTCCGCGCCTCGCTGGGCGAGAAGCGCGATGAGGCCATCTTCGACCTCGGCTTCACGCGCGCCACCCTGCGCTTCCGACCGCCGACTGCCGCCGAGATCGCCATCACGCAGGCCGGCGCGGGCTTCGTGCGCGCGCTCGGCGGCACAGTGCAGGTGCTGTTCCTGGCGGCCCTGGTGCTGGCCGCCCGTTCGCGCCGCGAACTGCTCGCCATCGCCGCCATGTTCCTGGTGGGACAGGCGGCCAGCGTGCTGACGATGGCGCACGCCGCCTGGCAACCCGCGCCGCGATTCGTGGAGGCCGCGACGGCGCTGGCGGTGGCCTATCTGGCGGTGGAGATCCTGCTGCTCCCGCGGGCGGGTGCGCGCTGGCTGGTGGCGGGCGTGCTGGGCGCGCTGCACGGCCTCTACTTCCATTTGTTCGTGCAGGCCACGGGATACTCTCCCGCGCTGGTGCTGCTGGGCGCGGCGCTCGCCGAGGCGTCGGCCGTCGCCGTGCTCGCGCTCGTGCTCTCGCGGGTGGGCCGCATGGCGAAGGCGTTCCGCCCGGTGCAGGTCGCCGCCTCGGCGCTCCTGGTTTTCGGTATGGTCTGGTTCCTGCTGCGGCTGAGAAGTTAGAATCGAGGTCGCGCGTGGGTGTCAAATCGCAGTGCGTGGCAAACGTCGACTCGGTCATCGAGCATGCCGTCGATGTGTTCGGCGACAAAGAAGAAGCCCTGCGCTGGCTCGGCACGCCGGTGCGCGCCCTCAGCGGTGCGACTCCGATTTCGCGACTCTCCACTCTCGACGGCCAGCGCGAAGTGAGGGTCCTCCTCGCACGCTTGGAACACGGCGTTCTGTGATCGTTGTGGCCAAAATCGATTCACAGGGCCAGCTACCAGTGCGCAATGCCACACAGTTGCCCAGTACCGCTTCCGAGTCTGCCGTAAACAGTCCGGAGCGGACACATCGGTAAACGCTGGGCGACCAGGGAGGATCTATTGCCCAGAACGCCGGGTTCGGGACCCCCGCCGGGCCAAAGTCCGAGATGACGACTAGACGGCCAAGTGGAACACCGGCGGTGGTGGGGCATGCTTTAGCTTGCCCTCACCTCATCGAAAGAGTGAACAACTTTGGACGCACGGTTGACTATCTATCACCAGCGACCTTGCGTGCCATGGTCAAGTGCCGCATCGGCAAGCTAAAGCATGCCCCACCGCAGCATCGCACTCCGATGACTCCCTCTCCACATCACTTGGCCGTCTAACATAAAAAAACCGGCCAAACTGCTTGACCCTTAATACTCAGCGTAAGCGACTTAGAATCAAGCAGTTTGGCCGGTTTATTCGCGTTTATTCGGTCCAATCTGTGCACGCGCTCTTAACGCCAGGATTTCAGACGAGTTATCCCCGCGCGGGCATCATGATTGGCTGGTTATGCGCGCATTGCTGACATGTCGCAGTTCAACCCGTCAACCGATAGATCCTCCCTGACGCCGCAGGGTTTAGAAGGGCCGATAGCTGCTACGAAACGCACCAGGAATCGGTCCACCAGCCCTTAACTTAACGACAATGCATGGCCGAGGGCCGTGCCCCGCCCCGTGCGAAGCGATGAGGGCGTGTGCCTGTGTCCCCCATGGTGTTCACGCTTTTTCGGCCGCGAATCTGATGAAACCTTTATCAGTCACACCAACATTAAATATTTCCTCTTCCCCGTAACCCTCTCCGCCCAAACCACTTACCGCCACACCCCCATCCACCGCCCCCCAAATCCCGCCGACCTTAGCCGTACCATGGAATCAAGGGGGGCGACCCTCTCACCGGGCTCGAAGGGCAAACCGGACATACTTGGCCGGTTTTTCCCCGTTCCGTTCCACTTAACTTATTTAGTATCAATAAAACGTATCGTCTCCAGCCGGACACGTTTGTCCGGTTTGAAGCCATGGAGTTTCTATGAACGAACCGCAGATCCCCACCGTTCCCCGCGAGGCCCTCGACCTCGGCCGCCTCCTCGGCCAACGCCGCGCCTTCGCCGCCGTCGCCGGACGTTGTACCGCCGCCCACGCCCAACTCCTCCGCCGCATCCACGACGAAAAGCTCTACCTCCCTCACGCCGCAACCTGGGAAGAGTTTTGCGGCCCCAACCTCGCCATCAGCCGCCGCCACGCCGACCGCCTCATCTCACTCCTCAACCGCTTCGGCCCCATCTACTTCGAACTCTCCCAACTCGTCGGCCTCTCGCCTGAGGAGTACCTCGCCATCGAACCCGCCGTCCGCGAGCACTCCCTCCTCGTCAATGGCGAAGCCGTCAGCCTCATCCCCGACAACGCGCCCAAGCTGCTCGAAGCCGTCGGCCAACTTCTCCACAAATCCCGCCACGCCAAGCACCGCGCTCTCCCTCCCGAAACCCTCCGCGCTCGCGTCGCCGATCTCACCCGCCGCGGCCGCGCCATCGCCAACCAGCTCGTCGCCCTCTACAATTCCTGCCACTCCGAGCGCGACCGCGAACTCATCCTCGAAGCCGCCACCGAACTCCGCATGATCCTCATGCAACCCGGGGACTGACAAGACTGCCATGGATTTCTGGCTGACTTTGCCGGAAATTCGCTGTCAGTCCTGTCTGTTGGGATGGGCCTTCGGCCCGCGAAAGCTCATGAAAAACTGCCATGGTGA
>JADGNT010000406.1 GCA_017883345.1 Candidatus Solibacter sp.
GAGCATCCAGAAGCCGCAATCGGGATGGATCCAACCGACGCGTCCGGGGCCGAGGACACTTTCGGCGCGCTCGATGGCCCGCGCGATCTCCTCGGGCGTTTCGATGCGATTGATCTTCACATCGATCACGCCGATGCCGAGCTTGATCTTCGGGTTGACATCTTTGAGCGGCTCCAGATCCTCGGGCGGACGGTGCGCCATTTCGAGCACGAGGTGGTCCACGTGGAGCTGGTTGAGAAAGCTCACCAGCGCGCGCCACTCGCCTTTTTGAATGGTCTGGCCCCCATAGTTGCCGAAGCAGAGGTGCACCGCGCGCTTGCCGTGGAAAGCATCGAGCACGCAATTGATGGCGGCGGCGGCCAGCGGGGCGTCGGCCGGATTGCCCGGGATATTGGCTTCGTCGATTTGCAGGCAGTCGCAGGGAAGACCGGCCACCTGTTGCGCCAGGACGCCGGCCACGCCCATCAGCAGCGGCTCGAAATGCCGGTAGTAATTGTCGAGCAGGGTGCGCGCCAGCATGTAGGGGCTGGTGACCGTGAACTTAAAGGGCCCGCCCGCTACCGTTGCGGCGAGCTCGCAATCGGCGAGGAGGTTGAGCGAGCCCTCGTCCAGCGCCTCCTGCACCACGCCCGCGGCCTTGCGGCGGAACTTCATGGTGCTCTTGCGGGCGAAGCACTCGTGATCGCTGCGCCCCACCTGGGAGCGTATGCCGGCCATCGGGCGGAGGAAGTATTCGATCATCCCGTTGGTATCGGGGTGATTGACGTCGAAGCGATAGAGTTCGCCGTCGGTGGGTAGATCGATGCGCGCCTGGCGCTGCGTGTCGAAGACCACGCGGGTGGCATCGAGGCGCGCCTGCTCGCTGGGCAGCGCCCGCAGCCAGTCCGGAACGGGATAGCTGCCCACGGTGGTGGTGAGGATCGCGGGTTCAGACGACATAGGGGGCACGGTACTTGGGTCGCGTGAGCAGTTGATTGGCTTCGGCGGCGCCCTCGCCGGTGAAGCGGCCCTTGGCGGCGTCCACGGCGAGCTTCCGGCCCACGCGAAAACTGGCGTTGGCCAGGTGGCACAGGTCGGCGCTCATCACCCCGACTGCCACATCGGCGTGCAGATCCTTGTAATTGCGCGAGCGGCAGCCGGCCAGGAAGTTCGCCATGTGGATCGGGGTATCGCCGCCCGGATCGTTCTTTACGTCCATGACCAGATCTTCCTTATCGCCCTTGTACACCTTGAAACCAGTGCCGTCCACCGCCATCCAGCCATCGGCGCCATAGAAAAGATTGCCGACGTAGTTGCCGCCGCCTTTGGCGATATTGCCTTCGCCGCCGGTATTGAGGCCGCGCACTTCGAATTGCAACTGCTTGTCGCCGTAATCGAAGGAGGCGAACTGGGTGTTGGGGGTTTCCTGGTCGTCGATGTAGACGTACTTGCCGCCGGTAGAGACCACCGTCTTGGGCCACGTGACTTCGCCCAGGCCCCAGCGCGCGATGTCCATTTCATGCACACCCTGATTGCCGATGTCGCCGTTGCCGGTGTCCCAGAACCAGTGCCAGTTGTACTTGAAGCGCAGTGCGTTGAAGGGGCGCAGGGGGGCGGGACCGAGGAACATGTCCCAGTTGACGCCGGCCGGGACCGGCGAGTCCTCCACGTGTCGGATGGAGGGGCGCCGTTTGAAGCAGAGGCCCTTCGCCATGTAGACCTTGCCGATGACGCCTTGGTTGAGCAACTGCATCGCCTTAATCTTGTACGCGAGGCTGCGGCTCTGCGACCCGATCTGCACCATGCGGCCGGTCTTGCGCGCCACTTCGATCATGCGCTCGCCTTCGTGGACGTTGTAACAGGCGGGCTTCTCGCAATAGACATCCTTGCCGGCCTGGCAGGCCCAGATGGTGGAGAGCGCATGCCAGTGGTTGGGGGTGGTGATGGAGACCGCGTCGACATCCTTGTCGGCGAAGAGCTTGCGCATGTCGTCGTAGCCCTTGGGCTGTTCTCCGGTCAACTTTTTGGCGGCGGCCTGTCCGGTTTCGAGCGCGGCCTGGTTGACGTCGCACAGCGCCACGATGCGCGCGTCCGGCAGGCTGGCGTAACTCCCAATGTGATCGTTGCCGCGTCCACCGATGCCCACGATGCCGATGTTGATCTTGTCGTTGGCGCCGAGCACGCGGCCCAGGGAAAATGCGGCGCTGGCCGCCATAAATGTTCTGCGCGATGAAGTGGACATCTTGGTCTCCTGGGCGTCAGGTGGGACAGACCATCGCCTTTTGTGGTCTGTCACGCTTGGCGATAGCATAACAGGGATGCAGGAAAGGGGGAGGTACTTCACACCTTTGGCGATTTCGCGGCTCAGTCGAGGAAGCCGCTCCCGACCCAGAGGGCGGCCCAGAGGGCACCCCCGGTCGCGGCTCTGTTAACATCTGCGCACACACGGCACTGAAACCGAGCCGCGACCGGGGTACCCTCTGGGTCGGGAGCGCCTGCTGTTATGATGCGAATGGATGTCGCGCCACGGGAGTTTCGCAGTCTTGCCGCTACTTACTTTCTTGTTGGCGGCCCCGGTATCCGCCGCTGACCCGGATCGCGATTTTTCGGGTAAATGGACGCTGGATGCGGGCAGCAGCCGTCTTCAGGGCCTGGACATGACGGTGGAACCGGCGATCACGATCGTGCAACAGGAAGCCGCCATCCACTGCTCGACCAACGCCAGTTATGCGCTGGATGGCAGCGAGACCAGATACCGGATCGGCGACACAACGCGCAGCAGCGCGGTGAAATGGGAAGGCGCCGCCCTGCTGATCAACACGCTGGTCTCGGGCGCGCACGAGTACACCGTGATGGACCGTTGGAAACTCTCACAGGACCATGCGACCTTGACCATCACGCGGCAGGTGATCTCTGGCACCGGGCAGACCGAGGGCGTGCTGGTGTACCGCGGCGAAGGCTGGGTGGCGCCGCCTCTCCCGCCCCCGGCTCCCCCGGTTACGGAGGCTACTACGGATGCCCCGCGGCCCATCCTGATTCGTCCGCGGCAGCAGGCGACGCGCGCCGCGCAGGCGGACGCGACGGTTCCGGCCGGTACCCACATCGCGCTGGCGCTGCGCAATACGGTGGATACCAAGCACTCGAAAGAAGGCGATCGCATTTACCTGGAGACCATCTACCCCGTGGCGGCCGACGGGCGGATCGTGATTCCGCCCGGCAGTTTCGTCAACGGAACGGTGACCATCAGCAGGCCCGCCGGCCGCATCAAAGGCAAAGGGGAGTTGTTCATCCGTTTCGATTCGCTCACCCTGCCCAACGGGGCGACTCGCGATTTCCGCTCGCGCCTGGGTTCGGCGGAGGGCGCGTCCGTCGACCGGGCGGAGGGCAAAGTTTCGGGCGAACGGGATACCGGCCACGACGTGGGGAAAGTTGCCGGCACCACCGTCATGGGCGCCTCGCTGGGCGGACTGATCGGAGCGGCATCGGGGAATGTCATGAAAGGCGTCGGCATCGGCGGCGCCGCGGGCGCGGCGGTGGGCCTGGGCTCGGTCCTCCTTAAAAAGGGCCCGGACGCGACGCTGCGCAAAGGCACGACGATGGAGATGATTCTCGATCGCGACATCAGTTTCACGCCCGCCGAGCTGCGCTGGTAGCGCGGCGGGGGGCGCCAATTTGTCAGAGTCTGACAAATTCGGAGGACGCGATCTTTTGGAATCAATGACTTGCGTGGTTAGATTTGTCAGAGTCTGACAAATCGGCGTTCAGGGGATGTCATGGAACCGGTGCTGGGCCGGGACCGTCGCCGGCCAGAAACTGCTCCAGCACCGCCTGGAGTTCAGGTATCCGGGACGAGGCGACGTTCCAGACTTCGTCCAGGTCCACGCCGATGTAGTCGTGGATCAGGACGTCGCCCATCCCGCAGATGCTTTTCCAATCGAGTGAAGCCAGACGGCCCCGCGCCTCGGCTGAAACCCGCTTGGCCGCCTCGCCGATCACCTCGACGTTTCGGATGACGGCGTCCTGCAATTCCTCCGAGGCCATGAACGTTTCTCTGCCGGGCCCGATGAAGCGGGTGATGCGGTGGCAGCGCTCCAGCATGTGGTGCAACTAGAGCCGATCATCCTTCACAGCGGTGTGGCCTCGCGAAGGATTCTGTCGCGCACGTACCAGTGAAGCGACTTCTCGGTCCCGACATGGACCTTGATCCCGAGCAACTCCTGGAGATCTTGAACCAACCCGGCGTGATCCAGCAGACTCCGGCCCGGCGCCCACGCCACTAGCAGATCGAGATCGCTGTTCTCATCGGCTTCACCGCGGGCCACAGAACCGAACACGCGCAGGCTGTGGGCGCCGCGCCGCTCCGCCAGCCGGAGGATTTCATCCCGCCGTTCCGCTCGCAATGCCTCCAGGGTGAGCATGATCCTATTGTGCGACAATACCGAACCCGGCGCTAACGGGAATCGAACGGGCTGGGAAGACAGGTACCACCCCTGTAGCCAACCTCTGAGGGGCGCCGTGAAGGAGCTGTACGCTTTATCCGTTTTCTGAAAGGCCATGACAAAATCACCACCAAGCGAATCGGCGGAACCGGTAGCTGCCTCTGCGGGTGCGAAAAAGATACGCCGATTGCCAGGTACTCCAGGCTGGGACACATCGCCGGGCAGCCGCGGATGTATTACCCCGGCCATCCCTGGCGTGGGGTTCCTAAGCCTGATCCGAAAACCGGATGTTGGCTGATTGGTACGCCACGCTCCGATGGATATTCGCGCGTCCATAGGGCTGGAAAACTTGCCCTCGGCCACGTCTGGTTTTGGGAAGAGCTTCACGGCCCGGTCCCAGATGGCTCTGAGCTTGACCATCTGTGCCGAAATAGGGCTTGCGTCAATCCGGACCACCTTGAGGTTGTCACGCACGAAGAAAACGTTCGGCGCATTCGCGCGGATACCGATATCCCGCACTGGGCGGGCTGGGATGAGATCGGAATCACAATCGACAAGACCTCGGGATGCTGGATTTTTCCCGTCCATCGGATTGTGGCGTGTATCGAAGAGAACCCGGTTTCGGCAGGGCTGGCGGGTACGCCTGAGGATTGGCCATGGTCAAGTGCCGCATCGGCAAGCTAAAGCATGCCCCACCGCGGCATCGCACTCCGCTGACTCCCTCTCCACATCACTTGGCCGTCTAACGCGCATTGCCGACATGTCGCAGTTCAACCCGTCAACCGATAGATCTCCCCTGACGCCGCGGGGTTCAGAAGGGCCGATCGCGGTTACGAAATCCACACGAATCGGCCCACCAGCCGTTAACCTAACGCCAATGCCCCACCGCCACATTGTGACAGGCTGCCAGCTATTATGGTCTCTATGAAGCTCTTCTGGTGCGCCGCGCTCGCCGCTGTAAATCGCTCTACTCTTCCCTGCCGCGCAGAATCGCGGCCATGACGCGAGGACTGCGGCGG
>JADGNT010000407.1 GCA_017883345.1 Candidatus Solibacter sp.
GCGTCGTTGACCTGAGTGCCGGCCTGGTTCACTGGAACTGTCACTGGAACTCGATGGTGGCAACCTCGCCGGCGGTGGCCAGCCGGGCGTTGGCTTTCGGGAAGTACTCGACCGTAATCTTGCGCGGCTTCTGCGCGCCGCAGCCCAGCGTCACCTCGCCATTGCCGGTGTACACCACCTTCGATGGATCGGCCACCAGCAATTTCACCAGCTTATGCGCCGCGTCCTCGATGGAGAGCCGCGCCTGCTGTTTGGGCAGGCAATCCACCTGTTTCAGCGTGCCGCTGACTTTGCCCTCGGGCTTTGGCCCCTCCCACCACGGCACGGGCTTGTCGCCGCCCACCGGCGTTCCGTCGCTGTATTTGGCTTCGGCCTTGTGAAGGTCGGCGAGGGCCTGGGTCTTCAGGCGCGCGAGCTCACGCGCCTTCTCTTCGGCTTCCTGGCGTTTCTCGGCCTCCTCGTGATCGAGGCGCTGCTGCTCCACCAGCATCCGCGCGCGGTGAAATCTCTCGCGCTCGGCAGGGTCGGTGGCGGCCTGTTCGCCGCCGCGCCAGGCTTTGCCGGCTTCGCCGTAGTTGTTCTCGTCCAGGTAGGTTTCGGCAAGCGAACGCCAGTACTTAGTGTTGCGCGGATCGCGCTCGGTGGCGGCCTTCCAGTGCATGAGGCGCTGGCGTGGATCGGTATCGCGGGCGGCCATCAGCGCAAAGGGCTCCGCGAGCTTCGGGTTGATGCCCGCGGCTTTGCGCAGCGCGTCCTCGGCCTTATCGCGGTCGGGTTCCAGCTTCGCGTACTCGATATAGCAGCGCGCGCTGGTGCTGCCGGCTTCCACGGCGGCCTCGAAATTCTCCCGCGCCTCGGCGGTGCGGCCCTCGCGCAGCGCCAGCAGTCCGAGTCCCTCTTCGGCTTCCGCCACCTTCTCATGTCCCTGAAGGAGTTTCCGATATTCGGCGGCCGATTGCGCGCCCACCAGCAGGTCGGCGCGCGCCAGAGAGATCTCCGTCGCCGACACCTGCCGCTCCGGAAAATCGCCTTCCGCCATGGGGCGGCTGGGCAGCGATGTGGTCTGGAAATTCCCGGCGGCGAAATGCTTCTTAACGGCGGCTTCCACCTCTGCCGCGGACTTAGAGAACGCGTTGCGATAGGCCGGGTCGTCGGCCACGCCATGGCGCAGGTTGTAGAGCAGCACGCGGATCTTGCCGTAGTAATCCGGATCGGCCACCATCAGATGGATGCGCGCCCAATCCAGATCGGGCTTGGCCGGCGGCTTGCCGGCGGTGATGCGGATGCCGTTGACCTCGAAGGTGGAGAAGAACGCGACCAATCCGCGCTCGAAGGCGGGCGGCATCTGGGTGGTGTTGCTCTTCAGAAACAGCCGCGTCAGTTCGCTATAGATCTCGGGCGTCACCGCGCTCTTCTCGCCGAGCACGATGGCATAACGGTCGCGGCCCTCGGTCAGGGGCGCGGTGGAGGTCCAGCCCTGGGCGTTCTTGAAGACGAAGATGCGCAGCGGCAAGGGCGTCTCGAAGTCGTCCTCGCCGACAATCTGGCCGAGCGCGTTGCGGAACTGCTCGAAGCGCACCATGGTTTCGCGGCCGCTGCGCGCGCCCGCGTCGGTCATGACTTCAAACGGGCCGCGGGTGAACTTCACCCAACGGTCGTCCGCCGCCAGAAGGCACGGGATGGTGCAAAGCAAAAGCAGGCGCCGCATTCCCTCTCATTATCTATCACGCGCTACAGGCGCGGCGGCGTGACCGCGGCGGCGTGACCACAGTGTGGCCGCCTGAGTTTTGCTACAATGGGACTCACCCGTGGCGCTATCGTCTAATGGTTAGGACAGAGCCCTCTCAAGGCTTAAATACGGGTTCGACTCCCGTTAGCGCTACCAAAGAATCAACGACTTACGGGCTTTGCGCTGTGACGCGCTGTGACGCGCAGCGCGCCAGCGGAATCCCCCCACAAAAGACCAAGCCATGCTGTTGGCAGTTAGCTCGCCAGGATTGGCCCCCGTTCGCGCACATATGCTCCACCGGCGCGACGACGTCGCCAAGTGGTTGCACAAGGCGCCAAGCTGCCGCCGGCGATCCGTACGTGGCGTCGTGGCCGTCAGTTTGGCGTGTGGGATCCACCGGCTCAGTGGCCCCCGAAGGGATGGTAGGTGCCCACCCTCATCCGTTTTCCCATGGCCTGATGGACCATCTCCCAGAAGGCGGCTTCCGGCCCGCCATCACCCCCACAGGAACGGCGCGGACCACCGCTCTCTCGCTAACGATCCGCCCTGCGCCGCTCAAATATGCGCGCTGCCCAGCGTTGTTCGCTGAACCTGCTCATCTGCGTGACACATCCGCTTCGGCAGAATCAGGGTCGCAATTGCCGAGCGAGCACGCCGCGATGACTCAGAATGTCAGGGCCGCGACTACGCCGGCGTGATCGGACGCGTGGGGGGCCTTCCAACCGAGGCGGTCCACAGACTGAATCGACAGACCCCTTTCAAATATGAAATCGATTCGCTCAAATGGGCCGTTAGGATGCGCCGCCGGCGGGTCTTCCAGGTAGAGGGGCCAGGTATAACCCGGATTTCCATGGTTCACCGCAGGCCAAGTATCGGTGAAGCCGGCCCCCAGCATGATCGCGACCGACTGCGTCCGCTCAGGCGGCGTATGGGTAGCGTTCGAGTTGAAATCACCCGCGACGACAACGCGGCCTAAGCCACCGACGAGCGTGACGAGTTCCTGGGCTTGCGCTGCCTGCAACTGATCGACCTCGGGGTGGCCTGGAATTGGGCTGACCAGGTGCGTGCCGACCAAAGTAAAGGTGCTGCCGCCGAGCGTCACGTCGACGGCGATCCAGCCGTCTGGGACTGGGATGTCGCCAAGGCTGGTCGGGATTGACAAGCTGTGAGCGAACGGATTTGCCCGGACGTTGGATGTGTGGAGGCCATAGCGGGCCAGGATGACGTTACGATCCAGGAATCCGAGATACGTGCCGTTGCTCATGGGCAGGGCGATTGCAGTAAGTGGAAGTATCGACACCACCGAATAGTCGGCGCCGACTGCTGTGAGGGCGTCGCTCAAGAGCTTTAGCTGATCCGCGACCGGGGTTTGATCGGTGGCGCTGGGACCCGTGCTCCAGACAGTCACCTCCTGCAGCGACACCAGGTCGGGGTTGGCGGCCTTGATCTCCTGCGCCAAAATGGCCGCGCGACCGGCGAAGTTGCTTTTCTGAACCTCCTGATAGGTAAGATCGATACCCACCGTGGGGGTAGCTGAATTGATATAAGCCAGCGCAAATCCCAGATCAGTTCCGGCATCCATATTCTGGGTCATCACTGTAACAGCTGTGTTGCCAGGACCTGCCCACACCGAGCATGCTGCGGCGAGCAGGAGCGTGGCATATCGAAATGCTCGTATGTCGAACGCCATAATTCCTCCCGGCGCTCAGTATATCTCATGAGGGTCTGAAAATCCAGAGTGTTGCACGTGAGGCACGGGAGGAGGGTACCAGAGGGCTCGCCGCCGTTCAAAGTGTTGATGGCCCGGAGCGGGCTGGTACCACCGTGCTGGCAGTTCCAGGCGCCGCACCAGTTGCCGCGCTGGTAAGAAATCCGTCCGGCGCGCTCATCGAATCTTACCTGCCCGAAATGTAGGTGTGCAGGTGGCCGATGGTCTCCGCCTGCTCGGTGATAATCGCGTTGACCAGGTCGCCGATTGAAATCACACCCAGAAGTTTGTCCCCGGCGAGCACAGGCAGATGGCGAACGCGATGCTCGGTGATCATCTTCATGCAGTTCTCGACGGAGTGATCGGGAGTAACGGTGATGACCGAGCCGGTCATAATCTCGTGAACGAGTGTGTCGCTGGAGGATCTTCGCTGCAGAACGACCTTGCGGGCGTAGTCCCGCTCGGAGATGATCCCCACAAGCTTGCCATCGGACACAACCAGAAGAGCGCCCACGGATTTTTCGGCCATCATGGCGATAGCCTCATAGACGGTGGCGGTGGGCTTCACCGACCAGATGGCATCACCTTTCTTCTTCAGAATCGAATCGACTGTTTCCGCCATCGCTTGCCTCCCCGCTTCTCTTTGAAAACCGTTCCCAAACAGCACCTGCATTGTTGGGGCCAAAACCGAGCCGGCAGATTCCGAGCTTACACCCTTTCGACTGCAATGTGGGACGATCCGGGCTTCAACCGTATTCCGGCTGAATCGGTTGGCGGGAAGCTGTCTCGAAACGGCGTTCTGGGAGATCACTCCTGTGACATCCCCTTCCCGTCCTGTGGCCCTGAGGTCGAAGCACCACCGGCCGCCGCAATGTGTGCAATCCATTTGGTAGCATTGATTTGTCGATGGAAACGGAAATGGTGCAAGATGTTTAAAGTCAGGAGTTCCAGGCCGGTCGCTTTATCGGGGGAGCAGGGCTACAACAGCAGCGATGTGTCCCGAATTTGCGGCGTCAGCCTTCGGCAGTTGCAGTGGTGGGACGAACGGAAAGTCGTCTCTCCCCGCCAGGACGGTCACAAGCGCATCTATATGACCGAGGAGGTAGTAGAAATCTCGGTGATCGCCGAGCTGCGCCGCAAGGGCTTCTCGCTGCAAAAAATCCGCCGCGTGCTCCGATTTCTGCAGAAGGATGCGGGCAAGCGCCTGAGCGAGGCGTTGTCCTCCACTTCCGACGTTCATCTCCTGACCGACGGCAAGAGCATCTATTTGGAAGAAGCGCCCAACCGAATCATCGATCTCCTGAAGAACGCACGCCAGCCCATGTTCCTGGTCTGCGTTACGGACCAAGCCAGGCGCCTGAGCGCGGCCGCCGAGCGCAAGCCGGTCCGATCCGAGACCGCCGCGGCATCGCGCAACGCCCGCGCGGTGTAGCAGAAATTGGGGAGACCAGGTGGCTTGGTAGTGCCGGCGACCGCCGCACATTTGCTGCTGATCCCCATCCCCACCGAAATCGGGCGCCGGCGACGAAGTGATCATGAGCATCGCCGGGCACGTCTCTCGCGCCATGCTCTCGCGCTACTCCCACATGCGGATGGAGGCGAAGCGGCGGGCCCTCGACGAGATTGCGGCGCGCCAGGGTGCGGCCGACGAGAAGCGCAAGGAGGAAGCCGAGCGGCGGGATCAGACTGCGACGTTCTCTCAATCACCGGTGGTTCAGTAATCGCACGGCGGGAAACGTGGGTCGCCGATTGCCTGACAATGGCGTCAAAGCGTGTCCATCTGCCGCTGCTTCCGAGTGCACCGTCGCTCGTCCGCAATTCGTACATATGCGGCCAACTTCCCAGAACGGGTACAGCGACCTGGGTTTCCACAGACAGCCAGGTGCGCTACTATATGTGAAGAGAGGACGGGTCAAGGAGGAAACGACCATGCCTCACTACGTTTTTCTCTGTCAGGATTGCAACAAGGAATTTACCCAGATTCTTCACATC
>JADGNT010000017.1 GCA_017883345.1 Candidatus Solibacter sp.
GCGCTGCTTGGCCAACGCGACGATGAAGGGGGGGCGCGTTTCGTAGGCAGCGGAGTGCCGTCCCAGTTCCGCGACCTCCGCACCTAACTGCCCAGCCAGTTGCGCCAGTTGGAAAGGGTCGTTGGTCGGGTCGCCGTATCCCAGGCCGATGGCGCCGACCACCTCGCCGCCGGCATGGACGGGAACAGCGTAGAGGCGAAGGCCGCCGGTGGATTCGAGATCCACGGGTTCGCCGCCCGCCATGGCCTGAACGCAGGCGTCGGTCCCAGGGGATCCGTGGGATAGCCATTTGCCGCAGGCTTGGATCTCGCAGACGCCGGTGGAGGCGCAGTGCTGCATGGGACTGGCATCGAGGAACCGGCACCAGGCGGGGGCCAGCACGCTGTAGGCGAGATCGCCGTTGGCCTCGTACACCGCGAAACAAGAGCCCATGAGAGCGTGGAAACCGGCGGCGATCTCGGAGAGGAGGGAATCGCCGGCGGCGTCGAGAATCACGCGCTCGGTGGTGCGCCCGGCGAGGTGGCGGACGGAGGTCTGGGCGGGTTGCTCGGGGGAGTCCGTGGGCGTCAGGGGAGAGAGCATCCAGCGCAAGCGGTCGAGGTCGCGCCGGACGCGCTTCTGCGCGGTAATATCGCGGGAGATCCTGGACGATCCGACCATGCGCCCGGAAGCATCCTTGATGGGCGAGACGGAGAGCGACACATCGAGCAGCCGCCCGTCCTTGGTGAGGCGGAGCGCGTCATAGGGTTCGATCCATTCCCCGCGGCGAATGCGTTCGAGGATCGCCTCCTCTTCGGCGTTCAAGCCGGGCGGCGCCAGGCGGGCTATGGCCTGGCCGACCATTTCCGTGGCGGAGTAACCGTACAGGTGTTCGGCGGCCTGGTTCCAGCCGGTAATCACGCCATCGTTTGTGGTGGCGGTGATGGCGTCATAGGAACCGTCGACCAGCGCCGCCAGCCTGGCGGTGGCGGCCAAACGCGTCATCCCGGCTTCCAGGAGCAGTTTGTATTGGGTTTTGGCGCGGATCTGCCAGAGGGCGAAAAAGAGCGTCGAGACCGCCACCAGGAGTCCGGCCACCATGCAGGCAATCTGAAAAGAGCTGGCACGCCAGGAGGCCATGGCCTCATCCATGGCGACCTTGGTGATGGCGAACCAGGTTGTGCCCGGTATTTTGCGGATGTCGGCGAATACCGGCACGCCGAGATAGTCCACGCCTTGCACGAAGCCCGTCTTACCGTCGCCGGCCATGACCGAGGGAACGTCGCGCCGCGTCAGGGGGACGCGCACTTCGAAAGCGGAGTGGGGGTTGTAGCGGGCATCATTGAGGAACAACATGGCGTCGCCATCGCGCCGTACCAGCACAGTTTCGGCGGTGCGGCCGGCGTTGGGCCAGGAGATGATGAGCGGATACAAGGCGATGGTGGCGTCGCAGTACAGAATCACGGCGCCGGCAGGGGTAAGGGGCATGCCCTGCATGTTCCTGGCAGTGGCAAATAAGGGAGCCACCGCGCTTACGTGAGGCGAAGAACCGGGTTCGCGATGCAGATCCGTCAAGACCGGCCCATGCAGGCTGAAGGCCTGCTGGAAGGCGGCCGCCTCGTCCCGGGGGAGTGGGCCGCTTTCGCCGGAAAGACTGAAGACCACGTTGCCACGCGGGTCCGTCACGGCGACATCGGCGTAGCCCTTGTGCTGCTGCCACGCCAGCAGACCGGAGCGCAACACAAGCTTTCCGGCTGGTGTGGGCGCGGAAAGGTAGCGCATGATGTCCCCGGCCAGGTTGGAATCCTGCAACACGGCGGCATCGCTGAGCTGGTCCTCCCGCCAGCGGGAGATCTGGCCGGTTTTCAACACGGAGACAGCCGCGAGCGCTTCCCAGGCGCGGCTGCGCTGGTGGCGCTCCTGAGTCCGATAGAAGAGGAAGCCGGCGAGGAGCAGAGCCAGCGTAACCACGGCAAAAGCGACTATCAGCCGGGCGGACGGACGCGCGAGGGCTTGGCCGCCGGTCACGGTGGGTGCGGCGGCGCCGGTCATGTCAATTCCGTAATGGCGGGCAGTTTCGAAATGGAAATGTGTTCGATACCCGTTAGTTCCGATTTGGCGGGCGGAATCTCAGAATTTCTTGAAGTCCGGGCCGGGAAGCCGCGGGCCAGGGGCGAAGAAGGCGTCCAGGTCGGCGATGAGCGCGGCGGGGCAGAGGTAGCCGGAGGAAGTGAAGACGTTGCGCCGCACGATGGCGGGCAAGGAGACGGTTCGGCTGCTGTCGCCGCCGGACACGGCGAGAGGCTCGGAGAGCAGCAGCGAGAGGAACTGCCGCCCCTCCCGCGAATCCTGGGAGGTGGTAATCAGCACGAGGGCGTTTTCAGCGGTGCGGAACAGGGATTCGGCGCTGGAGATGCGTGCCCGGACCAGGGCTTCGAGGTCGTGGTTGATGTGCTCGGCGTGGCTGGCGCCGAGGTGGTTGCGGAGGACGGATTCGCGGTCGAGCATAAGAGCAATCACCACGAAAGGTTGTTTGGAGGCGAAGCTGGCTGTCAGATATTCCACGACTTCGGAGGGGATGTGGGCGAACGTTGTGCTGGCGGGCGGCTTTTGTGCCGGGCGGCTGCCGATGGCGTAACGGATGGCCCGTTCCAGTTCGAGCGGGCACAGGCGGCCCTTTTCCAGGTAGCCCACGACGCCGGCCCGCATGGCCTGCATGTCGATGGTCCGGCTGCCGACTCCGGTGAGCAGCAGGAACGGGCAATCGACACCGCGGGCGCGCGATTCCATGACGACCTGGACGCCGGTGTGTGCGCCCAACTGGTAGTCGACGAGGCAGAGATCCCAGTCGATTTCGCCCAGCACTTTGAGCCCTTGTTCGTAGGATCCAACCCAGTGGAGCTGGCAGCCGGGGTCAGGCATCTTGCCGACCATGTAGCGGACCAGCAACCAATCGTTTTCTTCGTCATCGATCATGAGGACTTGGGTCCCGGATTGCGGATTCATTTAGGCACCTCGATTAGTCCCAGCCAGTAGCCGCGGATCAACGTGACCGCATGCACCAACTCGGGCAGGCCGACCGGCTTGACGACGTAAGAGGAAGCTCCCAACTGGTAGGCGCGGCGGAGGTCGTCATCGTCGCGCGAGGTGCTGAATATGACCACTGGGGTGGAAACCAGGCGGGGGTCGGCTTTCATTTCCGCGAGGGTTTCCAGGCCGTTCTTTCGAGGCATGTTTACGTCCATCAAAACCAGGGCCGCGCGCATACCCGGGAGACGCAGGCGTTGGAGCAGCGCGATGCCGTCGGGTTCGCACACGAGGGCGTGCCCGTTGCCGGCACGCTTCCAGGCCTCTTCGAGCAGCAGGAAATCGGGAGGACTGTCTTCGGCCACAAGCACGGGCCAACTGGTACTTACCTTCATACGTTACGGATTCTCACACTGGTACTTATCGACGCGGGTGGGAAGACCTGTAGCGCCAGTTTTTCAGGATGGTGGGGCGGACCCCCTGGTCCGCAGCCGACGCCCCCGTCGGCTCGCCGCAGTGTGTATGAAGCTGATTTCATTGGCGACAAGCGGGTCCAGGGGGACCCGCGCGGACCAAGGGGGTCCGCCCCACAATTTAGGCTTCCGCTGGGCCGAGCGAGAAGAAAAAGGTAGCGCCCACGCCCGGTTCGGCTTCGGCCCAGATGCGCCCGCCGTGCCTGGTGACGATGCGTTTGACGGTGGCGAGGCCGACGCCCGTGCCTTCAAATTCTGCCTGGGTGTGCAGCCGTTGGAACACGTCGAAGATGCGTTTGGCATCTTCGGCGGCGAAGCCGGCGCCGTTGTCGCGCACCGCGATGACGGGCGCGGGGTGGCTACCGGGGGCGGGAAAGACCTCGATGCGGGCGGGGTCGCGGCCGCGGGTAAACTTCAAGGCGTTGGAGAGCAGGTTGACCAGCACGACGCGGAGCAGGGCGGGGTCGGCATCGAGCCAGGGCAGGGCGGCAACCGACCACTCGACGGGTCGTCCCCGGGCTTCGGGCGCGAGTTCCTCGATCGCTTCGACCACCAGGGGGCCGGGATCGACGAGTTCCCTGCAGACCTCGCAGCGCCCCAATCGAGAGAACCCCAACAGATCGTCAATCAGTTCCCGCATGCGGTCCTCGGAACGCAGGATGCGGCTGATCAGCGTCTGCGCGGACGCATCGTGGCGCTCGACGGCTTCCTCCTCCAGCATCTGGGTGAAGCCCTTGATGTGGCGCAAGGGGGCGCGCAGGTCGTGGGAGACCGAGTAGGCAAAAGCCTCGAGTTCCGAATTGGCGGCCACCAGTTCGGCGGTGCGCTCACGGACGCGCTCTTCGAGGAGGACATTTTGGGCTTCGATCCGCTCCTGTGCGCGCTTGCGCTCGGTGACATCGTGGAGCAAGATCAGCGAGGACGGCTCGTCGTCCCACTCGATCTCGATGGCGCGCACCTCGGCGGCGCGTACCGTGCCGTCGGGAAGCGGGATATCGATGTCGACCGCGCCGGGCTGGATGACAAAGCCGGCGGCCTGGCCTACCAGATCGGCGGCGGAGCGGCCGTACATGCTCTCGGCGCCGGAGTTGACAAAGCGCACCGCACCCGTTCGGTCGAGGATCATGATGACGTCCGCGCTGGCTTCGATGACGCGCCGCAAGGCGGCCCGGTTTTTCTCCAGTTGGGCGGCGCGCAGCTCGAGTTCCGCGCGCAGGCGGTGGCGTTCGATGGCGGAGTGGACAGATCGAACCAGCAACGGCCCGATGCCGGGACCCTTGACCACATAATCATGGGCGCCGGCGCGCAGCGCCCGCAACGCGATATCGTCGTCCTGGATCCCGGTATGAACGATCAGGGGCACTTCGGGCACCGCGGCGCGGAGGCGATCGAGGGTCTCCAGGCCCCGGCTATCGGGGAGGTTGAGGTCGAGCAGAACGGCGTCGAACTGGCGGGTGGCAAGCAGGTGCAAGCCTTCGGAGAGACGAAAAGCGACCGTGAGGTGGACGTCAATCAGCGCTTCGGCGCCGAGTTCCGCATGAAGCAACTGGGCGTCGCCCGGATTGTCTTCGAGGACCAGGACTTCCACCCGGTCGCGCACTGTTGCCAAAGGCTTGTCGTGGTTCATGGTAGCGGACTGCCGCGCAGTGGAAAGTACTCCACTATGCATCGTGGCCAATGGCGTGGCGTTTCTCAAGTATTTGCGCAAAGGTGGGACAGACGATCGGTTTGTGTCGTCTGTCAAACTTCCTTGCTTTTACAGGCCCTGACAGACCACGCAAGGCGATGGTCTGTCCCACCCGGTTATGGAGGGAATCGACCGCAAGGTAGCCGCCGATCAGCGCGGGCACGGAATCGGCGTCGCGATCGACACGTATACGACGACGGACGTCGAGAGCCGGCGCGAAGCGGTCACGAGATTGGAGGTTGCCTTGAAGGACGAGGAGGGGACCCGGAACAGTAAGGGTTCACCTCGCCAGGGTTTTCGAGGTAAACAAGGTAAAGGAGAATTTGGTGGGCGAAGCTAAGTGGTTGAAAACATGGAGCGGGAGACCGGATTCGAACCGGCGACGTCCAGCTTGGGAAGCTGGCATTCTACCACTGAATTACTCCCGCATTCCTGTGTTCTAGGCAACTTAACAGCCCAGCAGGGATTTAGCCGTGACGGCAATCCATCCACTTGACGACACCATCAAGATAGCATAATGACCGCGCCGCTGGGAGCTGTCGCCCTGGGGCAGCTTGCGCGGCCAATCGGTGTGCTTACGCTGTCGCGGCGCGCCGCCCATCCACTATTCGACATGCGTGGAGATCACACCCTGGGAACGCGCCAGAACGCCCGGAAACGGTTGCCACAGCTACGGCATCGGAAGGCACGAAGCGAGACCGCGCGCAGAATCGGATCCAGCATGCTCCTGGTATGGGACAGACGGGTGTTGTGCCAGCCGCATCGCGGGCAGATGGGACGATTGGGGTCGGTAGCCTCTTCTACTTCTTCATCCTCGATGCCGTCTTCCGTTACGTCATGGTCTTCGTATTCGGCTTGCTTTTCCGGATCTTCGGCCATTTCCTTACTCAAACCTGCGAGGGTACTCTGCTACTAGTATGGCAAGTTGGGACGGAGGAGTGATGAGTGGATTTGCAGCATCTCACACCAGTTCCCAAACACCCGGGCGGACAACGCCGCCATGCGGGGTGCGTTGAAGAACGGGTCGATCACCGACTCCAGTTCGCGCACATCGCCGCCGTTTTCATCCTGCACACACCAATCGGCAATCATCCGCGGCGTGACCTCCAGGTGGAACTGGAGTCCGTACACACGCTCACCGGCGCGGAACGCCTGATTGCGGCAGAGACCGGACGACGCCAGGAGTTCGGCGCCGGACGGCAGGTCGAAGGTCTCACCGTGCCAGTGGAAAACCGTTTCCATGGAGAGCCCGTCGAAAAGCCGATCGCCCCCGGCGGCTTCGGTGAAGTCGAGGCCGTACCAGCCAATCTCCTTGGCGGAATTCCGCCGCACCGTGGCGCCCAGCGCACGGGCGATCAACTGCGCCCCCAGGCAGATGCCGAGGATGGGCTGGCGCCGCGCTATCGCCTGGCGGATGAACTCCATCTCCCGGTGAAGGAAGGGCAGATCGTCGTTGACCGACATGGGACCGCCCAGGAAGATCAGCGCGTCATACGCCCCGATATCCCGCGGCGGAGCGCCTGCCTGGTAGAGATCGGCGTAGTCCACTTCGATGTGGCGCACGCGCAGCGCGGGCTCGATCAGTCCCAAGCCTTCGAAGGGTACGTGGCGGAACGTCAACACGCGCATAAGCGTCAGTTCGCCGCCATCTGGAAGTGGCTCAGGCTGTCGGCGTACTTGGAGATGCCGCGATAGAGCGATTCGGCCAACTTCTGGCGGTAATCCGGTTTCTTCAGCAAAGTCTCTTCGCGCGAGTTGCTCAGAAAGCCGATTTCGGCCAGCACACTGGGCATGTTGGCGCCGATCAGCACCACAAACGGAGCCTTCTTGACGCCGCGGTTCTTCTGCCCGGGCAGGTTGCGCGAAGAGAACGAAAAAAGAGCGGCCTGGATGCGGCTGGCGAATTCGCGGGATTCGTCAAGTTTTTCGTGCAGCGTGATCTTCTGAATGATGTCCTGTAATTCGAAAATGGATTTTTGCGAGCTGGCGTTCTCCCGCGCGGCAACATCCAGTGCGTCCTTGGAATCGGTGAAGTTCAGGTAAAACGTCTCCATACCGCCGATGCGCGGAATGGGCGACGAGTTCGCATGGATGGAAAGAAACAGGTCGGCCTTTTTCTGGTTGGCAATCGCGGTGCGGCCCTCGAGGGGGACGAACGTGTCGTCCGAGCGGGTGTAAATCACCTCCGCGTTCAGACGCTCTTCGATCAGTTTGCCCACTCGCTGCGCCACGTCGAGCACGAGTTCCTTCTCCACCAATCCGTGGGGACCCTGCGTGCCCTGATCGTGCCCGCCGTGGCCGGCGTCGATCACGATGCGCCCCACCTTGAGCCCCAGCGCACGGGTCAGCGAGTTGCCTCCGGTTGAGGTGCGCTTGGCCGCCCTGCTGAACTCGCCCGGCAAGGGTGGGGGCGGCGCGGGCGCAGCGGGCACCGGAGGCTCGGTTTTGAGATTGGCCGGCTGTCCAGCGGCGCGAGACTCCGCGGATGCGTCGGCCGCTTGGGCCGGCAGCGATTCGGCCGGCGCGGCGGCCGGGGCGGGTTTGGATTTGGCCGGCGGCGCCGATTTGGCTTTGACCGGCGGCGCGGTCCTGGGTTTGACGGGCAGCGGCTCAGCTTCGGCTTTGACGGCTGGCGTGTCCGGCCTGGGTCGCACGAACGGCGGGTCCGCTTCCAGCGGCGGCTTGCCTGCCGGCGCTACAGGTTTGGAGATCTCCGCCTTGATGGCCGGAGGCGGCTTCACGGCGGGCAGCATGGGCTCGGTGGGAATCGCGGGCCCGCGGGCCGCGCGCATTTCGATGATCAGCCGGTTGGGATTGGAAAGCTGCGACGCAGTCACTTCCGCCGGACCGGCCAGGTCCAGCACGATGCGCGTGGTGCCGGGGCTGGTTTCGGCCACACGCACACGCTGCACCAGCTTGTCGTCGATCGCCTTGGACCAGAACCGTTTGTCGTCGATGCGCGGGCGGGCGCCCAGAATATCGAAGTAAACGCGCTCGGGATTGTGCAGCCGGTCGGAGCGGAAGTGGAAATCGCCGGACACTTCGACCGCGATGCGCGTGACCTCGGCGAGCGACCAGTTGCGGATGGCGGTGACGGAATGCAAAGAGACGCGATCGCTCTGCGCAAACAACATCGTGGCCGAAATTGCGAGCGCGGCGAGCGGCTTCATAGCATCGCGATTATCTCGAGACGTAGCGCACGGAACCGTCCGCCTGGACTATTTCCACGACGTGGGCGGGACCAGCTTCGGTGGCCTCGATGGCTTGGGGCGGCGCGGGCGCCGCAACAGTTTTGGCCGCAACGGCCTTTCTGGCCAGCTCCAGTTGGCGCCGCACCAGGATCAAGTAATTCTGCGTTTCGGCGAACGGCGGCACTCCGCCGTAGCGTGCTACCGCGCCTTCGCCGGCATTGTAAGCCGCCAGCGCCAGCGGGTAGTCTTCGCTGTAAAGATCCAGCAGATAGCGCAGATACCTGGCCCCGCCCTGGATGTTTTCGACCGGGTTGAAGGCATTATCGACGCCGAAACGCCTGGCCGTGGCGGGAATCAATTGCATCAGTCCCAGCGCGCCCTTACTCGAAATCGCGTGCGCGTTGTAGTTGCTCTCCACTTTGATGACGGAATGGATCAACTGCGGCGACAGCGCGTGCTCGGCGGCAATACGGCGCACGACTTCATCAATGCCGGAGGGCGGCGCGACGGGCTCCGGATCGGGAGAGGCGGCGCTCACCACGCGTGGCGGCACTACGGCTTCGGCCACTCTGACTTCGGTGACGGTCTTGGGGCTGACCACCATGCTTCTCACCAGTTTCCCGGTTCGCAGATCTGGACGTACCACACTGGTAACCCGTTGCGGAATACCCGGACCGGCGCCAAACAATACGCCGGCGGCGAGACCCGCAATCGTCAGTTTAAAACAAAATTGGCGCAAAATGTTTCCCCTAATGGTATCACCAAAATCCGCCCGCCGCGCGGGCCCGCCCCGAATCCCAGGGGTCTTAAGCAAGCCTAATGTTATCATTTCCTTGTGATTTGCTCGGGGTATGTGCTGGCGGGGGGGCGCAGTTCCCGGATGGGCCGGGATAAAGCCCGCCTGCCGTTTCGCGGAAGCGATCTGGTGAGCGCCGTGGCCGGTGCGGTGGCCCGCGCTGCCGGCAACGTCACCCTGGTCGGGCACTCCGAACTGCCGGCAATTCCCGATCGCTACCCTGGCGGAGGTCCGCTGGGTGGAATCCTCACGGCGCTGCATCATACTTCCGCCGATTGGAATCTCATCGTCGCCTGCGACATGCCGGAAGTGTCCGCCGCTTTTCTGACCGGACTGCTGGCCCAGGCCAGGCGGTCGCGGGCCGACGTTCTGCTTCCCCGCGGGCCGGACGGACTGCCCCAACCCCTCTGCGCGGTCTATCGCCGGCGCGCTCTGCCTGTCTTGGAAGACCATTTCGCCCGCGGTGTGCGTAAGGTGGCGGCGGCCCTCGCTGGTCTCGAAGTGGAGCCGTTGGTTGTCGCGGAACTCTCGTTTTTTCAAAACGTTAACACTCCGGAGGATTGGGCCGCATATGCCGCAAAGTGATCCCTATCCGCACTACATCGAGTTCCGGCATATCTATAAGACGTTCGACCGCCCGGTTTTAGTCGATTGCAACTTCCACGTGAACCCCGGCGAGACGGTGGCCATCATCGGGCGTAGCGGCGTCGGCAAATCTGTCACGCTGGGCAACATCATGGGATTCCTCAAGCCGGATAGCGGACGCGTCATCGTGGCCCACGAGGACGTAACCGATTTTTCCGAAACCGAGTGGCGGCGCGTGCGGCGCAAGGTGACCATGGTCTTCCAATCCGGGGCCCTCTTCGATTCGCTGACCGTCGCCGAGAACGTGCTCTTTTCGCTGGAACTCCGCCAGGATTACGACTTTCAGAATAAGGAAGACGTGGTCAACGGCCTGCTCCAGATGGTGGACATCGCCGATGCCGCGGACGCCTATCCCGCCGACCTCTCCACCGGGTACAAACGCGCCGTGGCCATCGCCCGCGCCCTCGCCGCGCAGCCCCAGTGCGTCCTCTACGACGAGCCCACCACCATGGTGGACCCCATCATGAGCGACCACCTGGGCGACCTCATGCTCCGCCTGAAGAAGCAACTGAAGCTCACCAGCGTGGTGGTGACGCACGATCTCGATCTGATGTACAAGGTGGCGGATCGCGTGGTCTTCCTGTACGACTGCGGCGTGATCTTCTTTGGCCCGGTCGCCGACCTGAAAAAAAGCGAGCACCCGCACATTCAGGAATTCCTGGAATTGGATAAGGTGCTCAGGGTATAAAAGACTGTGCTCCCCCTCCTGCTCGCCGCCCTTGCCCTCAAGCCCACCCTGGATCACCCTCCGGCCATCACCGGCAACTGCCATCCGGCGCGCGTGCATTTCACCGGACACATTTCCGCCGATGCCCCCGGCCCCGTAAAATACACCTGGGTGCGCAGCGACAAGCCCTCCACCGCCACCTTCACCCTCAACTTCACCACGCCGGGATCCCTGCCGGTCACTTACGACTGGCTCCTCAAGGGGCCGGCCGAAGGCTGGGTGGTGCTCCAGGTGATCTCGCCCGAAGCCGCCAATTCCGGCAAGGTGCCGTTTCACGTGAAATGTGCCAAATAGGCCTCCGCGGCTTGGGCGCCCGAAAAAAAGGCGATACTTGGTGGACACAAAGGACGGCTGCTGGGTGTATACTCACCCCAATCTGGGACTCCAAAGTGGAAATTCTGCATGATTAGGGGCTGTTCCTCCTGCAAATAATGCGGACCGGAATATCCTCATTGTACGTTCGAAACTTGCGTATACAGGGAGGGGTGAAATGCGGCATGCGAAGGCACGAGTTCTCATTATAGGCGCCGGTTCCTTACTGGCGATCGGCACGATTGTGGTCGTTTCGTTGCGCGGGGATCAGGCGATCACCTGTAAGCCGAACGGATCCAGCCAAACGGTTTGCAGGATCGACGAACCAAACGTCAAGCAGCTCTCGACGGATTACCGGCAAGTGGCTTTCCATGCCGGCGACACTGTCACGGTGAGCGCCGGAGGCTGTGTGCAAACGGGGGGCAGCGGCGCTACATGGAAACGATATGTGAATCCGAGCGGCTCAAACTCGAACCGGATGTACTGGGGAACCATCTCCATCCCCGGAGCGACCCAGGGCGTGGTTCGAGTTTCCGATGTTGTCGGCCGCCAGTTGACCGTACCTTCCGGTATCGCCGATGCCAACCTGTTCTTGAGGCTGGGGTATATCGACGATGGCTATGGCGATAACGGCTACTATTCACACGACGACGGGACGGAGAACCAATGCAAGGGATCGGTTAACGCATTCGTGGTGCTCACCATCAACCACCCGGCGGGGACAACGACCACGAGCACGTGCGGGGGCACCACGGGGAACAGCCCGCTCGACCTGGTCTGGACCGACTGCGATCCAAACGGCTTTCCGAAGAACCCCAGGTGGCGCTACCAGGTGGACCATAACGGCCAGGTGCCGCCAGCCCCGAGTGTGCTTTGCGCGTCGGGGTTCGGAGCATCGTGTACATCTTGGCCCTTGACCAACGATTCGGGCTTCTGGTGCGGGCCGCACAGGAACTGGTTCGCAGTGACGTATGAAAGCCCGATCGACTGGGAGGCAAAGTCCACAGCGGGCACGGATGACGATTACAACTACAGACTGTTCCCGCTTCATAATGAGGGCATTTTGACGCACCAGAATCTCACCACCAATGGTCTGGAGGTGGAATTCGATTCCGATGAGACCATCGATCACTTTACTTCACCTCTTTGGACTAAATTCCATAGTCTGGTGGACAGTAACAACACCGCCGCCCAGGCACAGGTCAAATCCAAGACAGCCGTGGTTACCGGACTGCTGGGGCTTGATTGCGGGCACCCGGACTGCTCCTCCGAGCTGCATCCGGCGTATGCCATGGCGGTCAACATGGACGACTCCAACCTGACTGACGACACCTGGGGCGTGTTCGCGCGCAATTGGGGCGACGAAGGTTTCTGCGGCAGCGACCAGCATAACCTGCCGCTCAACGATCTGAAGCTGCAGATTCCCTGGCTCCCTGGCGCGAGTTCCGTAATCGTGCTGCCGGCCACCCAGTTTTATGTTTTCGCGAACTCCGGGAGCAACGCCTCGGTATCAAGCCCGCAGATTACGTACGCCACGGGCCAGGGCGTCCTGATCGATTTCAGTCTGCCCGATCCTACCGCGCAACTGGGAGTCGAAGGCGAGGTTCACTTGCAGTGGACCCTCCCGGCTGGAGTGCGGCGAACAACCGTGGTGAGCCGGTCTCCGGCAACCGCCACTAAGCCGGAGACGGAAAAGCCGGAAGCGCGAATGGCTGCCCTGCTATCGCAGATGACGGCGCCTCAAACTCAAGCGTTCCGCACTCGTCTGCAAGCGACGGCGGTTTCGCGGACCGCGCTCAGCCGGCCGAAGCTGCCGTTGCGTCCGGCCACCGCGGTCGCCGCGCTGCCACGTCCGCCTCGTCTGGCCAAGCCGCTTGCGGGACAGTCGGCGCGCGATCCGCGAATGGTACAGAAGAGCGAGTCGTTGCGCGTGTCTTTGTGCGAGGCGTATAAGGATGCCGTGCCGGGCCATCCGTCGGCTTGCTTGGCGACCAACCCACGGGCGCAGTGAAGGGGGGATACAGGAACGTTGCGAAAGCGCTTCTCTGGTGACCGCTGAAACGCCAGCCCGGCCATTGATCCGGGCTGCTCTCGATGGAGATGGGCCGGGGCACAGTTTTATGCCCCGCCGCGCGCAAAACGTGTACCCTAATCTCCAGTGAAGCTGCTATCCCTTTTTCTCGTCTCCGCCGCGGCGTGGGCTTTCAACCGGCCATGCCCGCTTTCTAGCGGGCATATCCAGGCCGGAAGGCACCTCGGCGCGAATGCCGAGGTGGCCGCCTGGAAAGGCGGCTCCACGGAGCCGCTGACGTGGCGAACTCTATCATTCGGTCAAAGGCCTAGTTCGCCTTAGTAACCGTCACGTCACCGAACTTCTTCAGTGCCTCTCCGATCTTGGCGGCGTCGCCCACGACGATCACCGCGGCTTGCCCGGGAGCGAGGTACTTCTTCGCCGCGGCCAGTATCTGGTCCGGCTCCACCGAACGTACGCGCGTGGTGTAGGTTTCCAGATAATCGTTCGGCAGCCCGAGGGTCTTCATGTTGTTCAGTTGCGACGCCAGCCCATCCTGGGTTTCCAGGCGAAGCAGATACAGGCCGGCCATGTAGTTCTTGACATTGCTGAGCTCGTCGGTGGGCACGGGAGTGGTGGCCATCTTGTCCATCTCGGCCAACACTGCTTGGAGCGCGGGCTCGATCACTTCGTTGCGCACTTCCGTCACCGCCGAGATCAAGGCTGCGTCCCGGTTGGTGCCGTACTCGCTGTGGGCGTCATAAGCGTAGCCATCCCTTTCGCGAATGTCCTTAAACATGCGCGAATTGGTGCCGCCGCCCAGAATGTTATTCCCCACCGTCAGCGGGAAGTACTCGCTGGTAACACGCGTCGGCCCGAGTCTCCCCACATGGATGTCGGCCTGCACGGAGCCGGGGCGATCCACCAGCACGATCTGCCGCCGGGGCGCGGGAAGATCCATTTTGGGCGCCGCGGGAATGTCCTTCCGCGGCCATGCGCCAAACTGCTGCGCGATCGTCTGCATCAGTTCGGCGCGCGCGGGGAGTTTGCCAAGCAGGAGCAGGGTGGCATTGTTGGGGACCAGGTAGGTGTCGCGATACGTGGCAAGCGCCTTGGCATCCAGCTTCTGGATCGACTCCGCGGTGGGCCCGATATGCGCGTAGGACGACGATCCATACACTACCTGCAAAATCTTCTCTTCGGCCAGGAATGCGGGTTGCGAGCGTTCCGCCTGCAGGCTCTGCAGCCTGTTCTGCTTGTGCAGGTTGACCTCATTCTGCGGAAACGTCGCGTGGATTGAGATATCCGCCATCAGGACCAGCAGCTTGGCAAGATTCTCGGCCAGGGCGCTGCCAGTCACCGTCAGCGCATCGGGACCAGCCGAGGCGCCGAGCGAGCCGCCCAGGGCATCCGAATCTTCCGAGATCTGCCGCGCGGTACGAGTCTTGGTGCCCTCGTTGAGAAGCGAGGCCACGGCTTCGGCCAAACCGGGCATATCTTTCGGATCGAACTTCAATCCGGCCTGGAAATTCAGCCTGGCGGTGACCAGCGGGAAACGGGCATCCTCCACCAGGACCACGCTGAGGCCGTTGGGCAATTTCGTTTCATAAACCGGCGGCAATTTGAAGGCGGGGATGGGAGGCGATGCCGGCGCCTTGGTGCGATCCAGGTTCTGCGCCGCCAGCATCGAGGTGGTCAGCGCAATCACGGCAAAAGCTCTCGCCAGCATCTATTTGTCCTCCTTGGGTCCGTTCGGCGCCGGACCGCCTTGGGTGGCTGGGGCCGGCTGGATCTCCAGTACCGCCCGCTTGTCCGCGGTGAGATATTTCTTGGCCGCTGCCTGAATCTGCGCCGGCGTCACTGCCAACTCCGCGTTCAGTTCGGTATTGATCAACTCCGGATTGCCGTCCGCGATGGCATACTGCGCCAACGCCCTGGCCCGGCTCAGCGAGCTTTGCAGGTTTTTAATGACACCCGCCCGAATCAAGGTTTTCACTCGCTCCAATTCCTTGGCGTCGACGGGCTGGTTCTGCAGCTTGGCGATTTCGTCCTGCACCTGCCCCACAATCTGGTCGCCGGTGAAGTTCGGTTTATAGAGAAGGAACATGGCGTAAGGCTCCGGATCGCGATAGTCCAGCGCGCTGGCGAAAGGCCAGCCCAACTCCGCCTCGTACTGAATCACCGATTCCTTTCCCTTCACCAGGTTCAGACGAAAACGGGAACTGTCGCCGCCGGTGAGAATCGCGTCGATCATATGCAGCGCGTAATAATCCGTCGAGCGCCGCTTGGGTCCGGGGTAGCCGATGATGATGCCCGGCACGCGGGCCAGCGGGTCCTTCTGAACCTGCTTGCGAACCTCGAAGGCAGGCTCGGCGAGGTCCGGACGTTTGGGAAGGGGCTGCGAGGGAATATCGCCGAAATAGCTCTCGATCAGCTTCTTCGCCTCGGCCGGCTGAATATCCCCCACGATCGCCAAGGCCGCATTGTCGGGGGCATAGTACGTCTTGAAAAACCTGGAGACGTCCGCCACGCTGGCGCCATTCAGATCTTCGAAAGAGCCGATGAGCGAATGGGAGCTTTGCCAGTTGCGGAACATCAGGGTGGGCCAGACATCCACCACCGCGGTGTTATAAGGTTGGTTGTCGAAGCTGAGCCGGCGCTCCTGCTTCACCGCCTCTTTCTGGTTCTTGAGGTTCTCTTCGGTGATGGCCAGGCTGCGCATCCGGTCGGATTCCAGCCAGAGCGCGGTGGCCAGTTTGTTGGAGGGCAACACTTCGAAGTAGTCCGTGAAATCCGGGTGCGTGGAGCCGTTCATCGTGCCGCCATTGGATTCTATGGTGGCGAAATGCGTGCCCTTGGGGGCATTCGCCGAACCTTCGAACATCATATGTTCGAAGAGATGCGCGAAGCCGGTCCGGCCTTTCTCTTCGGAGCGGGCGCCCACGTCGTAAATCACGTAAACGGTTACGACGGGAACCGCGTTGTCCTTGGAGAGAATCACGCGCAAACCGTTCTTCAGCTTGTATGCGTCGATCGGAATGGCCACATCCGCGGCCATGGCTGGAAAAGCGCCCAAAACGAGTAGCCCGCAAGCGATTAGCTTCTTCATGCGTTTTTACTTCCTACGGTTGGAGTCACACGAATATTCCAGTGTATGTTATCCAGGGTATCACCGCCGCCCTGGTGTACGCGTTCGGAATCACGGTAACGTGATGCGGCACAACCCCGCCCTTACGGAGGAGTGCAAACGGACCTGATTAGCTGGTATACTGCGCGTGATATTGGCACCGGTTCCGCGGCAGGGCAACCGGCCGGCGCGGCAACCGCAAGGAGACT
>JADGNT010000408.1 GCA_017883345.1 Candidatus Solibacter sp.
GGTCTCGTGTTCACTGAAGCGCAGCGAACGGTCCAGCAGCAGAGCTTCGGCCTCGCCCATCGGCCATACCACCGCTTCCACCGTGTCCCGGCCCAGTTGCTGGAGCGCCGCGATGCGCTTGTAGCCATCGATGACCAGGTAACGGTCGGGTTGGCCGGCGGCGGCCACCACCACGATGGGCGTCTGCTGCCCCGCTTCGGCCAGCGAGGCCAACAGCCGCCGCTGCCGCGCGGGATGGCGGACCCGCAGATGCTCCCATCGCCGGTCGAGTTGGTGAAACTCCAGTTGCATGGCTGCGCTCGCGTCCCCCTTCCTGGCGGGACAGGCTGAATGTAAGCGAGTGCCGGCGGTTGGATCAATATGTCGGGATTAACTGGCGGCGCCGTTCCCTTCGACCGCACCGCCTCGGCCCGTCACCCGGCGCGGCCCTGGGGACACCCCGCTGCCAGCGCCGCTCGCGCTCCCAGACGCGCTCCATCGCACGCCGGCACGCCTGCGAGCAGAACCGTTGCAGCGGCGAGCGCCGCTGGCGTACGAACCCCTCGTAGCAGCCAGGCCGGTCACAACAGGCATCGAAAAAACTTCTTAGTGATTACCCTCGCGGCGTCTGGAACCGCTTCATCTGCTGGTGGCTGTTGCTTCCTGACACGTTCCCGGTAGCGTTGGCTTTGACCGTTCCGCTTCTGTTTGCCCGCCGCCGTGGCCCGGTATTTCTCCTGGGCCTTCCACCGCGCCCATGCCTGTGCCGCCTTCCGGCACTGGCCGCTGCAATAGCACTGCCGCGCTCGCCGGGGGCGAAAGCGCTGCTCGCACCCTTTGAGCAGACATCGCCGGGACCGCGGGGCACCCCGCAGCCGCCGGCGGGGCAACCGCTTCCGGCGCCTGGCCTCTTGATTTTCGGGATGGCTTGTAGGACTCTCGGGAAGGCCCATGGGAGGTCATTGCTCCCAGAAGCTCAGCCCTGGAGGGGAATCCACTCCTCTCCGGGGCGCAGCTCACTGTAACCCAACACTTTACCTCCAGACCGGCACCCGTCCCTCAGCCTGTCCCCTCTGGGCTCTCTTCCCCGGCGGCGAGGCTATGGCGCCCGCGGGCGCGGTGCTTCACTCCACCGTGCCTTGGCCAGTGCCCCGCCGAGGCTCAGCTACAAACTGCCTGGGTCATTTTTGGAGAGCAGGGGTGGGTCACTTTTCCCGAGCGCCGAAGCGCTTGACAGATTCCAGGGTCTTGGAGATGCGGCGGAATTTCTCGATCGCGCAAGTGGCCAGGCCGCGCAGGGCGGCAAGCTCGCTATCCCGACAAGTGGCGTGGAATGAGGAGAATGGCGGATAGAAATAAATTTCGTTTGGCTGTGACTGGCGTGATGCGCGGGTTCGCTTGGAGTTTGAGGGATGCGCTTCAACTCCGAGCCCGGTCCCGACGTCAAACTTCTTCCAACGCGACTTAGCCGGCCCGGAATACGGTCGGTGTGTTGGATCATACAGGGTTGAGACGATGCCGGTTGTATTCTCAAGACGAATAAGATCAACATAATACTCGCGGGGTTGCGGGCCCGAAGGCGACAAGCATCGTCGTAGAAGCCACGACGTCCTGGGGAGACGGTTCCAAGTCTGGTGAAGTAGCGTGGTGGCGTACTGCGTGGGCCGGCAGATCGCAGACTCCCGTCCGGGTCGTTTTCAATGCGGCTGCATTGAGTTCATAGCCGAGCGGCCAGGAGGTCTGCGAATCAACGAGAAGGCACCCAGAGGAGAGAAGGAGACCACACATGGCAGACACCAAACATTTTGGACCCACCCGCCGAACTTGCGGGACATGGGAGAATCACCTGCGCCTCTTGCAGACTAACCCCCGCTATCGCGAGGATTACCAGAAAAACCAGATCTTCATCAATGACTACCTGCGCAGGAACCGCGATGCCGGACTAAGGAGCGGGGTCGTCACGATCCCGGTCGTGGTCCACATCGTTTACAACACTCCGGCCCAGAACATCCCGGACGCCCAGATTCAGAGCCAGATCGACGTCCTCAATCAGGATTACCGGAAACTCAATGCCGACGTGTCTGGCACTCCGGGAGTATTTGCGCCCGCCGCCGCCGATTGCCGGCTGCAGTTCCAGCTTGCGGTCCGCGATCCCAACTGTCACCCGACCAACGGCATTACCCGCACTTCGACTTCGGTTACATCATTCGACATCTTCGGCACGGACACCGTGAAAAGCACCGCGGCGGGCGGTATCGATCCCTGGCCCGCCGGCAAATATCTCAACATTTGGGTCTGCAATGGCCTATCGGGGCAGTTGGGAAGGGGGACATTTCCAGGAACCCCAGCCAACGTCGATGGCCTGATTTGCGTGGTGCAAGCCTTCGGCAACGTTGGCACCTTGTTCACGAGTTATAACAAGGGCCGTACCGCGACGCATGAAATTGGTCATTGCTTCGACCTGCATCATCTTTGGGGAGACGTCAGCGACTGCAGCGGCACTGATTTTGTAGCCGACACGCCGAACCAGCAGGGACCAAACTATGGCTGTGCCACGTTTCCGCATGTCACCTGCAGCAACGGACCCAACGGGGACATGTTCATGAACTACATGGACTATTCGGACGATGCGTGCATGTTCATGTTCACCTATGGACAGGCGGCGCGCATCGAAGCGGCGTTGGCGGGGCCCCGTGCGTCTCTAATGGCATCCGACGGACTGATTCCCGCGCCGGTGCCCGATGTTCCCGTACTGTGGTCCGCCGATACTCCCTCGGACACTGCCGCGGAGCCGGACGCAGTTTCGACAGTCTTTTATGAAAGTGACGATATCTGGGTACGCAACGCCAACGACGGCACCACGAACACGGAGCACCAGAATCCGATCTTCGGCTCCACCAACTACGTGAATGTACGCGTGCGGAACAACAGTTGCGGCATGCCGGCGAGCGCAAACCTGAAGCTGTATTGGGCGAAGGCATCGAGCGGGCTGGAATGGCCCGACCCTTGGGATGGCAGCATCGTGTCGCCGGCCCTGATGGGCAGCCCAATCGGCACGCAGCCGACGGGATCGGTGGGCGGTGGCGGCTCCGTGATCCTGACTTTCCCATGGAGCCCGCCGAATCCCGCGGACTACGCGAGCTTCGGCGCCGATCAAGCTCATTTCTGCCTTCTGTCGCGCATTGAGACGTCCGCCGTGGCGCCGTTCGGCATGACGTTCCCGGAGACCGCCAGTCTTGGCGATAACGTAAGGAACAACAACAAGATCGTCTGGAAGAATGTTGAGGTGATCGCAGGTGGGGGCCGGATCGGATTCTCGACAGTCGGCAACTATTCGAAAGAGGCGGCTGAAATCAGCTTCGGACTCAGTGTGCCGAAGTTGAACGCACATCAGCCGCCGATTGGAAGATCGTGGCATCTGGAGCTCGATTTCGGCAAGCAGATCAACGCGCTACTGGCTGACGCCAAAGACAACAAAAATGTCGAGTTTGAGACGGATGGGAAGATCCTGGTGAAAAAACTCGACGCCCACCTGGGGCCGATCTCTCTGAAGGGCCGGGCATTCCATGGGGTGTCACTCCGTTTCGTCACCGTTGGGAACGCCGCGGCTCCAGTCGGCGTATTGGAGTTTGATCTGGACCAATACCGACGGGTTGGGAAAGGTCAGCAGCACATCGGCGGACAGGAGTTCGTGTTCAAATTCCACCCGGCGCAGAAGCAGACGCCAGGTGCGCCGCGAGGGTTGGTGCGGCACTGGGTCCATTCCCACGAGGAAGATCCGGCCAATATGCAGGCATTCCGCCCGCAGGGGTTTGATTTCCCGCCGTCGCGCGGACGCCGCGCCCTCGATTTTCACGAGGACGGGACCCTGACGTTCCATGATATTGCACCCGCCGACGGGCTCGTCAAAGTGGAGGGTTATTGGTTCGCCGAGGATGACGAAAACGTCTTCATTCGGTTTAACGATCCACAGCGCAGTGGCTTGGCACTGCGTATCCATGAGCTCGGACCAGACAAATTGCTGGTGAAACGTTTCTTCTGATTCGATCGTCCGTAAGCGAGCGTCCGGATCTACTGACTTCCAGTGGGCCGGGCGCTCAGGTTGCTTGACAGATTGCCGGTGAGATGGGCTGCGTGATCGCGCCAATACGGTCTTCTGTCATGACGACTGGAGACCTGGAAATCCTGGTAGGAATTGAAGAGGAAATATCATGATCGACACGTCTGCCGACGTTACGAGTCTCTCTCCGTGGTGGAGACACTCAGCCATTCTCGTAATGATCGCTGGCTTCTCGGTTCTATCCTTTGTCACAGTCCTGACCTACACGAATGCTCCACCGATTCCCGAGCAGGTCACGGATGTAACGGGAACCGTGGTGTTCACCGGAGCCGACATCCAAATCGGCCAGGAGGTCTTCCTCAAGTACGGTCTCATGGAGCACGGGAGCCTGTGGGGCCATGGGGCTTACCTCGGTCCCGATTACAGTGCGGAGTACCTGCATAGGCTCAGCGAGGTGACCCTGGACACGATCGCGACCGAGAAGTACGGCAAACTCTTTGCGCAACTCTCGCCGGACGAGCGGAGCGTCGTATCTGCGCGGACGATGACGGTGCTCAAGGAAAACCGCTACGAACCGGCCTCGCGAACTCTCCGGCTCTCGTCAGGCGAGGTGGCTGCCTACCACACACAGCTTCCCGAATGGAGCGACTACTTCACCAGGAAGGACGCTGCTCCCGGGCTACCAGCCAACTATATTCAGAACCCCGGGGAGCTGAAAGCTCTGACCGCCTACTTCGCTTGGGCGGCCTGGGCCACAACAGCGAATCGCCCTGGGAAGGATTACTCATACACCAACAACTGGCCCTACGAGCCCATCGCGGGAAACCGTCCTTCCACGGAGGCCTATGTTTGGAGCGCCTTGAGTCTCATCACCCTCCTGTCGGGGCTGGGTTTGATCCTCTTCGCCGTCGGCAAGTTCGACTACTTGGGCTGGAAGGGCGAGGGCGCTGTCTCCCATATGATGCATTCTGCTCCCCCTGCTTTGAAGCTCACGCCCAGCCAGTGGGCTACGGGATGGTTTTTCGGCATCGTGGCCCTCCTATTCCTGGCGCAATCGTTCCTGGGAGGCGTGCTCGCCCACTATCGGGTGGAGCCAGGAGCCTTTTACGGGCTCGAGGTCGCCCGCTGGCTGCCCTACAACCTGGCGCGCACCTGGCACCTCCAACTCGCCATCTTCTGGATCGCGACGGCGTGGGTGGGCGGCGGCCTTTTCCTGGCGTCGTGGGTCGGTGGCGAGGAGCCCAGACACCAGCGGACCGGCGTCTACGCACTCCTCGGGGCGCTGGTGGTGGTCGTCGTCGGCAGCCTGGCAGGCGAGTCCCTCGGCATCAACGACAAGCTGGGGCAGCTCTG
>JADGNT010000409.1 GCA_017883345.1 Candidatus Solibacter sp.
ACGCGGAAGCGCAGTGCGAACGGTTCGCCGGCGGCGGCGCGGCGGTCGCTCTCCTGGCGCGAAAGTTCGCGCATGCCGGCATTGAACAGCCAGGTCCCGTGGGCGCCGGATTTCTCGCTATCGCCGCTCTGCGCGGCGGTGAAATCGCGGTACGCCAGGCCCTTTTCGAAGATCGCCAGGGCCACGCTGCGATGCAGGGCGAGGCGGTCGGACTGTTTGTACTCCTCGTCCCAGCCGAGGTCGAGCCAGCGCAGCCCTTCGAAGATGGAATTCAGCGACGCATCGGTGTTGCGGCCCACGTCGGTGTCGTCGATCCGCAGGATCATCGTGCCGCCGGTATGGCGGGCATACAACCAGTTGAAGATGTAGGTGCGCGCGCTCCCGATGTGCAAAAATCCCGTGGGAGAAGGCGCAAAACGAACTCTAGGCATGGAAATGCCAGTATAACAACGGGCCGGGTTGGCAGGCGAAAGCGCCTGCCCCACCATACTTTCTACGGCACCATGACGATGGGCGCGCGCCAGAAAGCGAATTTCTGTGCCTGCGGATCCAGCACGCTCACCTGGCAGGTGTAGCGGCCCGACTGCAACTTGTCCAGCGGTACGCTGAACCGTATCGGCAGCGCCTTGGTCTTGGCGTCCAGGCCTTCGGTGATCTGTAGCGGCGCGGTTTCGAACGCCTTCACCTTGCCGCGATAGAAGCTCACCGTGGCCACTAGCGGTTGCGCGGTCTGCGCGTCGGGCTGGTAGGCTTGCAGGAACACGAACATGTCCTGCTCCTTCTTGAAGACGCGCGTCACGCTGGGCACCAGCTTCTGGTTGTCCTGCACCAACGGGTTCTGGGCGATCAGCTTTTTGTCTTTCTCCGCCGTGGCCAGCGCCGTGTTGAGATCCTGCCGCTGATTGCTCAGCACCACGCTCGAAATGGGCAGATACTTCACTTGCGTGGTCAGATCCGGAACCACGAACTTGGTTTCGAACGTCCCCATCTTGCCGGTTTCGTTTTCGCGCGTCAGGAATTTGATCGTGTAGGCGCCCGGCGCCAAGGTGAAGCCGGTGTCGTACGCCAGGGTGCGCTTGGAGAGGGTGCCCGCGGTCTCGCCCTTCAACTTGATTTCCTGGTAATCGCGGACGTTGCCCTGCACCGCGCCCTTGGAATCGCGCACTTCGCCGATGAAGTCGAGCTTGGTGCTCTCCACCCCCTTGCCGTGGGCCAGTTCCAATTCCGAACCCGGAATCTTCACCGTGACGGGCACGAAATAGCGGTCGCGCGCCATCCGGAAGTAGTCCACTTCCAGGGCCACGGAAAGGTCCGTCATCGGGTCGCCCAGCATGAGCGCTTCCTGCAACTGGCGCTCCTTGTCGGAAGAGTTGAATTTGCCGAACTCCTTGCCCGCGAAGTAGCCCGCCCGGTAGTCGAGCTTGCCGATCTTGGCCTGAAGCTCCGTGACCGGCTGTAACTTGATGCGCCGGTAGCGGCCGTCGAGCTTTTCGTTGGCGCTGTAGTAGCCGAGGATGTAGTAGCTGGAGATTTCCTTCTGCGCCTGCACGATCCCCAGGCCCAGATCGTTGTTGTCCAATAGCGCCTTGCCGCCGGTGTCCGCGGCCAGCGTGTAGAGCGTTTCCTGCGATCCCTGGGAACTCGATTGTTGCGACCGCGCCGAACTGCCGGAGTACATCCCGCTGCCGCCCGGTGACCCCTTGGTGGCGTCGCCCAAAGGCGCCGCGGCGACCAGGCCGCGAGCGTCGATGGGGAAGAAGGCCACGTTGTTGCGGATCGCCGCGTTGATGGTGGCGCGCAATTGCGCGTCGTTGTCCACGCCGGTCTTGGTGACGCCGCTGGCGAAATAGACCAGGGCTTTCTTTTCGGGAAGCGCGCCGAGCATGCGCGCCGCCGATTCCAAAGCGACCATTTTGCGGTCGGTGTTGAAGATGTTGAACTCGGTGTCGTCGGCGGTATACGCCGCGCCCGTGTCTTCCTCGTTATCCGCGCCGGTGGAACCGTCCGCCGCCAGATCGCTGCCCTCGCCGACGGTCAGGCCTTTGATCACCTTGGCCAGCGCGTCGCGATCGTCGGTGAAATCCTGCTGCACCTTCAGGTCGCTGGAAAACGTCATGATGGCCATCAGGTCCGAGGGCGTCATCTGCGTCTTGAGGAACTTCTGGGCCGCCGTCTGCGCGCGGATCTGGTCCTGAATCGGCATGCTCGTCATGTCGAAGAACATCACCAGCAGGCGGCGATCCTTATATTTCACTTCGCCCGGTTTGGAGGGCGCAATCTGGTTGGCGGTCACCGACTTCACCGCCGGCGCGGCCGGCGCCGCTGGAGTTGCGGGCGCGTCCGGCGCTTTGGGCGCGGGCGCAGGCGTGGCAGCTTTGGCCGGCACGGGTTCCGGCGCAGTCGCGGTTTCTTCCAGTTCCTGATACGTGAAGATCTTGATGTCCTGTTTCTTGCCGTCTTCGGTGATGTTGAAGTCGGCCGGCTTGAGACCTTTGATGGGGTTTCCGCTCTTGTCCTTCACCGTGACATCGACCACCACCAACTGGGTTGTGGCCCCGAATTTGACGACGCCCTTGGTCGGCGCGGGCGCCGCGGGTGGCGGCGTCTGGGCAGCCCGTTGTGTCTGTGGAGGCTGCGCCGAAACTACTAGCAGCCCGCTCAAAAGTGTGGCGATAATCGCGCGCATAGTCTGAAATCTTCCCCTCGGTCGCAGTGGGTGGGTTCTGGCCCGCCCTAACTTAGAATCGGAAACGCAGCGTGGCCGACATGCTGCGCATGTTGCTCGGATTGGAAAGCAGCCCCAGGTTGTTGCTCCCGATGGTGGTGTTGAAGCTGCGGAATGTCACGTGGTTGAGCGCGTTCGTCGCGTCGAAGCGCAGATCGATGCTCTTGCGCTCGGTCACGCGGAAGGTGCGGCCCAGCGACCCATTCAGGCTGAACTGGGTGGGCCCGGTGATGGTATTGCGTCCCGCGTTGCCCCACTGGCCGGCCAGCGGAGCGGTGAAGGCCAGGTAGTTGAACGGCTGTCCCGCCGCCGCATCGTTGACCGGCAACCCGGTTGCGTCGGCGCGCAGGCTGCCCGTGATGCCGGTACCCGTCGTTGTCGCGCGCACGCCGCCCACCGTGGGGGTCAACGGCATTCCGCTGCCTACGCTGATGGCGTTGGTGAGCGTCCAGTCTTTCAGCAAGACGCCCTTCCACCCCTGAATTAGCATGCCACCGCCCCGGCCCACGGCCGTGCTGTACTGCCAGTTCAGGTTCAACACGTTCGGCCGGCTGCTGCTGGAAAGGGCGCGCTCGGCCGACGTATCGAGGTAGTTCTGCGCCTGCACGGCGTTGTCGATGGCCTTGGAATGGGTATAGATCGCGTTGGCCGATACGCCGTTGCGGAAGCGCCGCTGCAGTTGGAACGAAGCGCCGTGGTAAATCGAGTTACCGTTCGATTGCTCGTAGAGATAACCCGAGGGGAGTCCATTCGCCTTGGCTCCCGACGGCGCCGAATTCGGCAGGATCGTCTGGTCGAGGTTGGTCCCCTTGGTGCCGTTATAAGTCAAGGTACCCACCAGCGAATGCCCCAGATCCTGCTGCACCGAGATCTGCCACATCTGCGCGTAGCCGATCCGGTAGTTAGGGTCGATGGCGTAGGTGTTGGTGAGCTGATTCTGTCCCGTAATATACGAGAAGTATTGGGTCATCGGCACGCTCAGCGGCAGCGCTGTGGTCGCCACATTGAAAGACTGCGCGAACGGCGGCTGCTGCGCCATATTGTTGGCGATGGTGTTGTACACGGAGCTGTTGTAGTAAGTGCCGTACCCGCCGCGTACCACCAGGGTCCCCTTGGTAAGCGGCCGCCACGCGAAACCGATGCGCGGAGAAATATTGTTCTTATCCGGTTTGACCAGCGAAGCCGGCAGCGCGCCCGAGTACGGTCCGGATTGTCCGGGCTCCACCTGCGCGATCGCGGCGTATCCCGGCGCCACATCCAGATTCACCAGCCGGTTGTACAACTCGGTGATCGGGGATTGGTAGTCCCAGCGGACGCCGAAGTTGAGCGAGAACTTCTGGCTCAAGCGCCAGTCGTCGGTCATGTAGACGTCGTATGCCGCCGTGCGGAAATAGAGGTTGCTGTTGCCGTAGCGCAAGGCACTGGTGTCCGGCCGGCCGAGCAGGAAACTGGCCAAATCGAAACCCGTCCCCGTGGCGGCTACCCCGTTCACCAGGTCGGCGGTGCTGGCGCCGGTGAAGGTGAACTGGCCGCGCGCGTTGGGGTCGCTTGCCCGGTTGATCTGCTGGCGGCGGTAGTCCATGCCGAAGGTCATGTTGTGCACGCCCTTGACCCAGATGAGGCTATCGCCTATCCCGCTGGTCTGGTTGCGCGTCAGCGAAGCCGCGCCGTCGCTGAGACCGAAGTAGTTGGTGAAGGAAAGGCTCGGCGGACCCCAGTTCAGCGGGGCCTGCGACGTGCCCGTGATGCCCAGTTCCGCCGCTATATTCTCCTTATTCGCGAAGAACGGCGAGGACAGGTTGCGCGACCGGCTGAAGTTGTAACGCAGACTGTTGATCACCCGCGTGGTGAAGTTGTGGCTCCACGCGACGTTCGCCGTGATGTTGCGTCCCGCACCGGTGTCCACAAAATTGAAGATGTTGGGCGTCGTGTTATTGCTGCCCATGTAGCCGATTCCGCCGTTCAAACGGTCCTTCTTGCCGATGGTCTGGTTGAGACGCGAATTCAGGTTGTCGCTGTTGTTCACGGTGGTGATGGCCGCCTGGTAATTCTGCTTATAGCCGGGCGCGTTGGGGTTCGGATAGAACTTCAGCAACGCCAGCGACGCCGGGTTGATGCGGTTGGCCGGGATCACGTTGCCCGGGAACGGACTCGCCGTCAGCGGATCGAAAATCGTCACCGGACCCTGCGCGCCGATCGACTGCGAAAAATCTCCGGTGCGTTCCAGCAGCGTGGGCATGGTCTGGGTACTGGTGGCGCCGTTGCGCGCGCGTGCCATCTGGTAGTTGATGGTGAAGGTGCCCTTCTGTCCGTCGAGCAGTTTGGGGATCTTCAACGGTCCGCCGAACATGAAGCTGCCGCGCCCTTTGGCATACGCCGGCTTGGCGGTATTCTGGCCGTTTATTGAATAGCTTTGCGCGTCCAGTGCGGAGTTATCGAGGGTGAAGGCAGCGTTGCCGTTGTACTGCATGCGCCGGTCCCGCCGCCCGTTGCCGAATGATGCCACGCCGGCGCGTCCCATGGGGCCGCCGCGTCCGGCGCCCCGATCGCCGCCGCGCCCGCCGCGCCCGCCGCCACCGGGGCCGCCACCGCCACGTCCGCCGAATCCGGGGAAGCCGCCGCCGGGCATACCGCCGCCGCCCGCCATGCCGCCCGGACCGCCAC
>JADGNT010000018.1 GCA_017883345.1 Candidatus Solibacter sp.
TTACCCCGCCAGGAACATGGCGATGGCGGCGGCAGTCATGACCGCCGCGGCCAGCCAGCCCAGCCATTTGAGCAGCGGCGGGTTCACCAGGTCGCCCATCACGCGGCGGTCGGTGGTCAGCAGCACCACCAGCACGATCAGCGGCGGCGCGAGCACTCCGTTGGCCACCGCCGCCCAGAAAAGCATCTTCACCGCGTTCAGACCCACATAGTTCAGCGCCACGCCGAGCACCATGGCGACGGCCAGCACGCCGTAGAATTTCGGCGCGAGCTTGGGCTTGCGGTCGAGCGACCCGCGCCAGGACCTCGCCTCCGCAATCGCATAAGCGCTCGACCCGGCCAGCACCGGCACGCCGAGCATCCCGGTGCCGATCAGGCCGAGCGTGAACAGCCAGTAGGCGCCATTCCCGGCGAGCGGCTTCAAGGCCTCCGCCGCCTGGCTGGCGGTGGCGATTTTCGTCATCCCGTGAGCGTGCAGCGTGGCCGCCGTGGTGAGGATGATGAAGTACATCACGAAGTTGGAAAAGAACATGCCGACGAGCACGTCGATGCGCGCCCGCCGCAACTCCGCGTCCGTTGCGCCCTGGCGCTTGGCCAGTGTGTTCTTGCCTTCGGCGCGCTCTTCCTCCACCTCCTGCGCGGCCTGCCAGAAGAAGAGGTACGGCGAGATGGTGGTGCCGAGAATTCCCACCAGCACGGAGAGAAACTCGCGGGACCAGCGGATATTCGGTACCAACGTAGCGCGCAGCACCGCCCACCAGTCCGGATGGGCGATGAACGCCGTGATCACGTAAGCGAACAGCACCAGCGTGAGCCATTTGAAAACACGTGCGAGGAAGCGGTAGGAAGTCCAGAACAGGGCCGCGACGATCAGTACCGCGAACACCGGCGTCAGCAACGGGGAAGGTATGCCGGTGACCATCTCGGTGGCTTCCGCCATGCCGCCCAGGTCGGCGGCGATGTTGATCACGTTGGCCACAATCAGCAGCAGGCAAGCGCCCCACAGCACCCAGCGCGAGTAGCGCCGGCGCACCACGGCGGCCAGGCCGCGACCGGTGGCCATCCCCAGCCGCGAGCACATCAACTGCACCGCCGCCATCAGGGGGAAACAGACTGGCGCCGTCCACAGAAGACCGTAGCCGAAACCCGCGCCGCCAACCGAGTAAGTGGCGATCCCCGAGGGATCGTCGTCGGCCGCTCCGGTGATCAGGCCGGGGCCGAGTTCCGCGAAAAACTTCTGGATCGCTTTATTGTGCCGCTGCATCCACGGGTTCCACCACCTCGGCATCCAGCAGGACGACCAGGCCTTCCTTGATCATCCCTCGGATTTCGGGGAGAACTTCGCGGATCTTGTGCTCGTTGTCCACTACCGTAATCACCACCGGTTTATCGTCGGATACGCCGAACAGCCGTTTGTGATGAACCTTGCCGTGGCTTCCGAAGCCCATCATGCCCACCTGCGCCGTGGCGCCCGCGAGGCCCAACTGGCGCACGCGCCGAATGATGGCTTCGTACAACGAACCCGTGCCCCACAGGTCCGTCTCATCGCAATAGATGACCAGCATTTTCACTGGCGGCTTCATCGGTCCTCTTTCTTCGCCGTCAAATAGTATAGGCTCGGCAACACCAACAACGTCAAGAACAGCGTGGAAAGCAGTCCACCCACCACCACGGTGGCTAGCGGCCGCTGGATATCGCTGCCGATACCGGTTGCGCGCGCGGCCGGCGCCATCCCCAGCATGGCTACCAGAATCAACATCAGGCTGGGCCGTAACTGCGCCCGCGCGCCATGAATCACCGCATCTTCCAGCGACGTCCCGGGTTCGGCGCGCCGCCGGTTGATCTCTGAAATGTACAACACCCCGCTCATTACCGCCACTCCGAAGAGTGAGATAAAACCCACGGCGGCCGAAACGCTCAGGTTGATGCCGCGCAGATACAGGAAAACGATGCCGCCTACCAGCGAGAAGGGCACGTTCACCAGCACCAGCCCCGCGTGCAGCGCATCGCCGAAGGCGAAAAACAGCAGGGCGAAGATGAAGCCGATGGTGATCGGCAGGATGATCGCCAGCCGCTTGCGCGCCCGCTCCAGGTTCTCGAACTGCCCGCCCCAATCCACCGAGTAACCCCCGGGGAGTTCCACGGCGCGCTCGAATTTGGCCTGCGCCTCGTTGACGAAGCTTCCCTGATCGCGCCCGCGGATGTTGGTGCGCACCGAAATCTGGCGGATCTTCCCGCGCCGCGCGATGATGCTGGCGCCGTTGACCACCTCGATGCGCGCCAGTTGGGAGAGCGGCACACGGCCGCCATCGTGCGTGGGCACCAGGATATTGCCGATGGCCCCGGCGTCGGCGCGCGCCTGCTCCCGGAAGCGCACCGTCACGTCGAACCGCTTCTCGCCCTCGAACACCGTGCCGATCGGCTTGCCGCCGATCGCCATTTCGATCACGTCCTCCACGTCGCGGACGTTGATGCCGTAGCGCGCCACGCTGCGGCGGTCGATCAGGATGCGCAACTGCGCCTGCTCCGCTGCCTGCTCCAGGAAGGTATCCGCCGCGCCCGGTATCTGGCGCAAGACGACCAGGGTCTGGTCGGCCAGCGCGCGCAGGCGCTTGAGGTCGGGACCGCTGACGATCACCGCCAGGCCGGCCGTCGCCTTGCAACACCGCGCCCACCGGCACCACCGGCACGGTCTTCATGGAATCCGTGTGGCGGATCGTGCCATACATCTCCGGGCGCAATTTGCCCCTGGCGTTATCCATTTCGGGGGTGAATAACTGTCAATTATTGAAAATAGGGGCGAAGATTTTGAATGTTTGTGTCCAGGGGTGTCCCATTTCCATTCGAAGTAGCATTGTCTCCAGTGGCGCGTCCGCGCAGTCCGCGCACAACGGGGCTGCGGGCGGAGTTACTCTGTTAGTATCATGTTGCGATTCATTCTCGCGACCGCCTGCCTTGCGCTCTGTTCGGCCGCGCTCCACGCCCAGACCGCGATGCACGTTTGGGAAGTGCGCGAGATTGAGCTCCGCGCTGCCCATCCCTATGCCAACCCCTACACCGATGTGGATGGCCGGCTCGACCTCCAGGGATCCGGATTCTCCCAGCGGGTTTATGGCTTCTGGGACGGCGGCGATACATTCCGCGTTCGCGTCGTCGCCACGGCCTCGGGAGACTGGAAATGGACCAACGGAAGCAACCAGCCCTCCGACACGGGGTTGAACGGCAAATCCGGCGCCTTCACCGCGCGCCAGTGGACCGATGCGGTGAAGGCGCTCAACCCCAACCGGCGCGGTTTCCTGCGGTCCACCGCGAATGGTCATGCGCTGCAAGATGCCGATGGAACGCCGTTCTTCCTCACCGGGGATACCGGGCTCGCGGGCGCCACCTGGCGCCTGCCTCCGATCGGCCGGCAAGCGGGCGCGAACTACCAGCCCGGCTCCGGCGGATGGATTCCAAACGGCGCCTACCGCTTCACCTGGTACAATCCCCGAACCGGCGAGTGGCAGGCGAGCTCGACTCTGACCGCCGACGCGCGAGGCGAGTTCGAGCCGCCTCGATTCCCCGGCGGCCAGGATGCCGCCGGCGCCGATTGGGCGGCTAAGATCGTCCTCGGCGGCCGAGGGGGTAACTAGCGGATACAGGGTTGCGACTTTTATGGGGACTTTGGCAGACGTGCTCGACAGGTTTCGCGCTCGTGCGAACGACCTCTTACGAGATACCTGGAAGTTTACGCTTTCTCTCAATAATGTCATCCCGTATAGCCCGGTGGCCTGGGACTACAAAAGGCTCGACGCGATACCGTTCTCCAGGCCCATGTTGCGGCTCGAGGACGAATTGAAGTCTCTGTCGAAAAGTATCATGGACGCTCGGGATAATCGGAGCGTGCCCGCGCTGGAGCGCTTATACGAGAAGGTTGAGCCCGCGTTCCGAGTGGTGTTTGACGAGCGGAAGAATGAATTTCTGCCGGCCGATGCGATTAGCCTGTATCACGAGCAGCAGCAGGTCCTGATCCTCACCTACACGGGGAGGACCTCGCGGTTCGTCCGGTCGTCTTATCAAGATATCTTCCTACGCCAGTTGGCTAGCCAGACGCTCATGACGCATCCATTTCTCACCAAGGAGTCGCTGGACCTTGCGGGTGTGGAGCTGAAAGCTTACGCGAGAGACTTCTTGCGGTCGCTCCAGCGGATGTACCGGACGGACATCGAAAAGATCTTCCGGAACTATCACGCCTTGCTTGTCGACATGCATGACGTCCTCTCCAAGGAGCCGTTAGGAATACCCACCTATGCGGGAATTCCGCCTCGCCGGATTGCCCGCACCGGTGCGGGAGTGGCATCGGATTTCGTCGCGGGGATGCGAGAGATGCCAGGTCTCGAAGACTCACGGCGGGAGCAGATCCTGGCGCTCCGCGACGCCGATGGAAGCGCGGAAACCGAGCTATACCGTAGACTGGCCGGTTCGCGGGACTGGGGCGGTGAGCTCGCTCATGTCGTCGAGTTCATGCATCAGCGCAACCAGGACCCGCTTACCAAATACAAGGTTTTTGAAGCTGGGCTACAGGGGGAGCTTGAGCCTGTCGAGATTGCGGAAGCGGCCAGCGATCAAGTCATCGATCAAGAGGAGAACGTGGCTCGGCTTCGGACCCTGCTCACCGCGTTCGTGAAAGGGAGCCATATGCCTTTCACCCTCCTCGAAGGCGACGGCGGGGTGGGCAAGACTCTCTCGCTCCAGGCGCTCGTCCGTGAGATCGATGGTTTGAAGCTCGTCCTGATGTCTTCGGATTGTCTCGGTCAGATCAGGCAGTATGCGCAACGCATGGCCGAGGAACCATGGAGGACCGTCCTGTATATCGACGATATGACCTTCGACCCGCGTCATTATGAGAGTTTCAAGACCGGAACGCAAGGCATGAAGCAATTCTACGACAATGTCACGGTCATCGCGTCGGCGAACCCGGCGTCATTGGCGCATCTGCCGCCGGAGGTCTTGCGGCGGTGGCCCATCCGAATTAAATATGGACGGCCGAACCTGGCAAATACCGCGATCCTGCGGAAGGTGTTCCAGGCAAATTGCACCCGCGTCCAAATGGCGTATGACCCACGTCTCGTGACCGCGTTCCGGAAACAGTATAAGGGCGCGATCAAGACGCTGGCGCCCTCCGCGGTCTTTGATTTCTTGCAGGAAGTCAAAGCCACGCGGGGACTCTAGGTACCAGCCCTGAACGCCGACGGGCGCTGCCCCGTCCCACGGTGAATCCGCGTAAACTGTGGGCATGCGCAGACTCGCTCCGATTGCGGCTCTCTTCCTGCTCGCGCTTCCCGCCATGGCGGCCCGCCAGATCGCCCTGGTCACCGAGGGCGAACTCGGGCCCCCGGCCCGACATGGACTGGCCAAACTACAGGAAGCCCTGCGCGCCAAAGGCTTCGATATCACCGCCTCCGTCGCGCAAGCCGACTACGTGATTCTCGCCGGCGTCACTCTCGCAGGCACCGGGGCATCGGCCACCTTGCAGGAGTTTCAGGCTCCCGTGCCCGCCGGCCGCGAGTCGCTCACCATCTGGCGCGGCCGCTACCGGAACAAGCCCGCCATCGCCCTCCGCGGAAGCGACGCGCGGGGGCTCATGTACGCCGCGCTCGACACCGCCGACCGCGTCGGCTGGAGCTCCGGCGACCCCTTCCAGTATGTCCGCAACACCACCGAGAAGCCCTACCTCGCCGAACGCGGCATCTCCATGTACACCATGCAGCGCGCCTACTTTGAGAGCCGCCTGTACGACGAAGCGCACTGGAAGCGCTACTTCGACACGCTGGCCGCCGACCGCATCAACAGCTTCGTGGTTATCTTCGGGTACGAGAACGGCGGCTTCATGGCGCCGCTGTATCCCTTCTTTTTCGACGTGAAGGAATTCCCCAGCGTCGAAATGGTGGGTCTCACCAAGCCCCAGCAGGCGCGCAACACGGCGGCGTTTCAAAGCATGATCCGCCTGGCGCACGAGCGCGGCATTGCGGTGACCGCCGGCATCTGGGACCACATCTATCGCGGCGGCGTGCAGGGCGGCGGCATTCCGGGCGCGGCGCAAAACGCGGGCCAGCGCGTGCCCGGCCTGGTGTGGGGCGTCACGGCGGACAATCTGGCGAGCTATAACAAAGCCGCGCTGCGGCGCTTCCTGGAAGTCTTCCCGGAAATCGACGCCATCCAGTTCCGCATGCACGACGAAAGCGGACTCAAGCCGGCGGAGATCCAGCCGTTCTGGCACGACGTCTTCAGCGACATCAAGCAGACCCACCCCAATCTGCGCCTCGATCTGCGCGCCAAGGGATTGCCCGACGCGGTGATCGACGACGCCCTGAATCTCGGCCTCAAGGCCAAGATCAGCACCAAGTATTGGATGGAGCAGATGGGGCTGCCATTCCATCCCACCCACATCAATACCGAGGACCAGCGCAATCGCCGCCACAGTTACGCCGATCTGCTGCGCTATCCGCAGCGCTACCGCGTGCACTGGCAACTGTGGAGCGGCGGCACCACCCGTCTGCTGCTCTGGGGCGACCCGGACTACGTGCGCCGCTTCGCCTCTACCGTGCGGCTGTACGATGGCGACAGCTTCGAGATCAACGAAATGCTCGCCACCAAAATGCTGGGCGAGCCGCACGACGAAAAGCCGCTCGAAATCCTCAACCCCGCCTACCGTTTCTACGATTACGAGTTCGAGCGATACTGGCAGTTCTACCGCCTGTGGGGCCGGCTGACTTACAATCCCGAAACTCCGGCCGAGGTCTGGGAGCACGAGTTCACCGCGCGTTTCGGAGCCGCCGGCGCGTCGCTGAGTAACGCGCTCCAACTGGCCAGCCGGGTACTGCCGCGTATCGTGGCGGCCAGCTATCGATACTCGAACTTCCCCACCACGCGCGGATGGGCGGAGATGAATCGCCAGGGCAGCCTGCCGGAATACGCGGGTGAACAGGGCAGCGACATCCAGCAGTTCCTCAACGTGCGCGAGGAAGCCCGGAGCATTGTCGAGGGCAGCGATACCGCGATGCGCCGGCCGGAAGAGACCAGCCGCTGGTTCGAGCAGACGGCGGACGGCATCCTGGCGCAGGTCGCGCTGGCGGAAAAAGCCAATGGGCGCGCCGGCGGCAAGGAGTTCCTCACCACGGTCGCCGACCTGAGGATTCTCGCCGGCCTGGCGCGCTATCATGCCGAACGCCTGCTGGCAGGGGTCTGCTACAACCTCTACAGGGAGACCGGCGACCTCGGGTCTTTCGACGAAGCCATCGGGTTCGAGAAAAAGGCGCTCGATGCCTGGGGCGGGATGGTCGCTGCGGCGGGCGACGTTTACAGCGAGAACCTCGCCTTCGGCGCGCACGCCGTCGGCTTCAGCCGCCACTGGAAGGAGGAGTACCAGCTCCTTTCCCGCAACTTCGAACAGCTCCAGGCCGAACGGCGGACAGCCGTGGCGAAGGCGGGCGCCACGCATTTCGCGCTGCATGAGGTTGGCGGCGCGGCGCCGTCCGCCCGCCTCTTGCCGGTGGCTCCCAACCTCGAAATCGCGGCGCGGGTGACCGCTCCCGCCGGCGTGAAGTGGGTCCGGCTGCGCTATCGTCACGTCACGCAGTACGAGGATTACCAGACGGCCGAGATGACGCTCGATACCAAAACGGGTAACTACTCGGCGCGCATTCCGGCGGCGTTCGACAACCCCAAGTGGGACTTGATGTACTTCATCGAGGTGGTGGACCGGAAGGGCGCCGGCCGCATGTTCCCCGACCTGGAAGTGGAGACCCCGTACGTGGCGCTCGCGGGGCATTGATTGTGGGGCGGACCCCCCGGTCCGCAGCCGACGCCCCCGTCGGCTTGCGCGATATGGATGAAGAGCGGGTCCAGGGGGACCCGCGCGGACCAGGGGGTCCGCCCCACAAAGCTAACTCCCCATGCCCACGAAGCAGACGCCCAGCAGTATCAGCCCCAGCCCCATAAATTTCTGTTTGGTCAGCGCCTCGTTGAAGAACAGCTTGGCCCACAACAGCCCCCACACGTATCCCAGCGACACCATGGGATAGAGCACCGAAAGCTGCCCGTCCTTGATGCCCCACGCGTAGAACACGCTGGAACCCAAAAACAGCCCGATGCCGAACAGCAGCTTGGGATTCAGGAAGCTCCAGATGGAGCGCGTCAGATGCGCCGACCCCATCTTGAGGAATGCCATCCCGAAGGATCCGATCACCGAAGCGATAAACACCAACAGCATCGATCTCTCCAGCGGGGTCATTTGTTCCCCCGCCGGCCCATCACCGCGACACCCAGCACAATGGTCACGATCCCCACGTTCTTATAAATATTGGATGGTTCGCCCAGCAGGGTATAGCTCGCCAGGGTGGTCCACACATAGGTCAGCGCGATGATCGGGTACAACAACGACATTTCGCCGTTTTTGAGCGCCAGGACCATCATCAGCGTATTGATGCCGTAGAGCGCGTATCCGGCAATCAACGGTATGTTGGTCACCAGCGCCGCCAGATGCGGCGAGAAGTGGTTCATGCCGGTCTTAATTAGCAATTGCGCCGCCGAGCCTAGAATCGTGCAGGCAAAAACCAGCAGGAAGGAGTTGCGGCGGGCGCGCGGATCGGACTGTGGAATGGCGATTGTGGCAGTTGTGCTCAACGGGTCTGAAACCAGGATAACAAGGATTTCGCTAGAATGAATAGCTGTGGATCCAGAAAACGTAGTAGTAGTGGCGGACGAAGAGCCTTCGGGTGCATTCGATTACCCGCCGCCGGAACCGCAACGCGGTTTCATCGCGGAATGGGCCGTCACCATCATCCTGCTCCTGTTCGGCACCACGAACCTGGTGCAGGCCTTCGTGATCCCCACCGGATCGATGGAAGACACGCTGCTGATCGGCGACCATCTGCTGGTGGATAAACTCGCTTTCTCCCCTTCGGGCCCCGTCTCGAAACGAATTCTTCCATACACCGATGTCCAGCGCGGCGATATCATTGTCTTCCGCTACCCCGTCGAAATCCAGCAGACGTTCGTGAAGCGCTGCATCGGTGTTCCGGGCGACCGCATCAAGCTGGTGGACAAGCAGTTGATCCTCAACGGCCACGCGGTCAACGAGCCGTACGTTTACCACAAAACCGAATACATCGATTCGTATCGCGACAATTTCCCGAGTGAGCCCAACGTGCATGTGGCCGATTCCGCCAGCGACATGCTCAACAACCACATGGTCAACGGCGAGGTGGTGGTGCCGCCGGGCTTCTATTTCGCCATGGGCGACAACCGCGATTCTTCGCTGGACAGCCGCTACTGGGGCTTCGTGCCGGGCGCCAACATCATCGGCAAACCGCTGATTATCTACTGGTCTTACGATGCACCCACCGAAGCCCTCTCCAAGCCGATGATTTCGATGGACCATCTGCTCGACCTGGTGCAACATTTCCCGTCCAAGACCCGCTGGCGGCGGACCTTCCGCCTGATTCGCGGCTACCCCTTGAAATAACATGAACCGACATCATTACGGCCTCATCCTCGCCGGAGGGCGCGGTACGCGCTTCTGGCCGCGCAGCCGGAAGCGCTCCGCCAAACAGGTGCTCAACGTGGTCGGCGATCGCAGCCTGATTCAGTCCACGGTGGACCGGCTGACGCCGCTGATCTCTGCCGAGCGCCTGTGGGTGCTGACCAACGACCACCTCCGCGACATCATCGTCAAGCAGCTCCCCGGGGTTCCCCGGAATCAGATCCTGGCCGAACCCATGCAGCGCAACACCGCGCCCGCCATCGGTCTGGCGGCGCAGATTCTGCACTCCCTGGACCCCGGCGCGGTGATGGGCGTGTTCCCCTCCGACCACGTGATTGGCAAAATCCCGCAGTACCGCGCCGTCATCCGGGCCGCCTTCAAGGCCGCCGCCGGCCGCCACCTCGTGGTGGTCGGCATCCAACCCCGCTGGCCCGAAACCGGGTACGGCTACATCGAATTCCCCCGCGGAAGCGCCGCCGGAGGCGCCTCCCTGGCGGTGCGCCGTTTCCACGAAAAGCCCGAACTGGCCAAAGCCAAACGCTACCTCAAAGCCGGCAATTTCTTTTGGAATTCCGGCATGTTTTTCTGGCGCTGCGACGTGCTGCTCGACCAATTGCGCCAGCACCTGCCGCGCACCGCCACCGTGCTGGCATCCCTGCCCCGCTTCGGTTCGCGAGCCTTCGCCGCCCGCCTCAAGCAGGCCTTTCCGCTGTGCGACAACATCTCCATCGACTACGCGGTGCTGGAAAGAGCTGCCGGGGTGCACGGCATTGCCGCGGGCGATTTTGGCTGGAACGACGTGGGAAGCTGGAATGCCGTCTACGAGCTTCTGGAACGCGACTCGCAGGGGAATTCCATCGCTCTGGAATCGATCGCGCTGGATTCCCACAACAACTTCGTGGACGCCCGCGGCAAAGTCGTGGCGCTGATCGGCGTCAAGGATCTGATCGTGGTCGATACGCCGGACGCCCTCCTCGTCGCCGCCCGCGACCGCGCGCAGCAGGTCGGCGATATCGTCAAGGCCCTGGAACAGCGCAACCGGCACGATCTGCTGTAATCCACGGTAAATACTCCGGTATTTACTTTGGATATCGGGGATCGATACGCCAATGTTTATGGGAACTTAAAAAGAATATTTCGGAATATTTTTCGCTATTTTTCGCACATTTTCCGCTATAGTAATGGTGCGCAGGGTGTGCCTATTGTGTGCTGTTGGTATTGCGGCAAAGTAATCGGAGCATTTCGGCTGCTACGGGACAGCGAGTTCTGCAGCGCCCTTCACCGCAGGAAATACGGCGAGCGGCTAGGTAAGGCACTGCATGAGATCGCCGCCCCCGAACCGGCCCCGGCTGGCGTCGCGGGCTTCTTCGACCAAATGCCCTTTCAGCAGGGCAATCTCAGCCGCACCCTGAACCCGTGGCAAACCGTCACCGGCCAGAATCGCATCCGGAACGGCGCCCACTGGCCGCTCACCATCGATACCAGCGATGCCACCAGCGACGCCACCAGCGATGCCACCAGCGACGCCACCAGCGACGCCACCAGCGACGCCGCCAGCGACCGCGCCAGCGACCGCGCCCCGGTTGCCGAATGCGCGCCTGTCGAGTTTGCGCCGCGGAGCGAGCGCTGGATGCCCGCCCCGGCGCCCGAGCCCGTGGCCGCGTTGGTACAAGCCTCCGCCACGCTGGCGCCGGCTCGGACCCTGCGAGCCCCCCGCTTCGCCGCTCGATTGGAACCCACCCCAGTCCTGGATAAGGCGCGGCACGCCCCCGCCCCGTGCGACAACTGGATGCCCGCTCCGGCACCCGAACCCGTCACCGCGCTGGTCCAAGCCTCGGTACAAGCCTCCGCCACCCTCGCCCTCGGTCAGAGCCTGTGGATGCCCCGCTTCGCGGCGGAGCTGGAGCCCCTCCCCGTGACCGATGAGCCGCTCGCTCCGCCGGCAATGTGCCAACAGTGGATGACGGCGCCGGCGGTCGATCCGGTCTCCGGTTCCCTTCAGGCATCCGTCGCGCCCGCCGTTGCCGTGCCTCAGCCGCTGACGGCGCCTGCCGGCGTCCTGTCTGGCGCCGTCCCGCATGTGCCGTGGATCGCCCAAGCGCAGCCGATGCCGCGCGCCGAAGCGGTCATGACCAGCGTCCGGCCCAGTGCGGCGGAGGCGCCCATCCGCCAGGCAGCGGCAGTGGCGCTTCCCGCCATACCGCAAGTCGCCCAGGAGCCGTTCGCGGCGGCGAGGCCGGCTTCCACTCCCCAACCGGAAGCCGTGGAACGGTTGCTGGTTGCCGCCCAGGCTGCCGTGCCGGTATCGATGGAGCGCGCGCCATGCCGCGGCGTGGAACCCGGCGCGCCCCCGGCTGTTTTTGAACCTCGGCCAGAGATCGGCAAACCGGTGGCGAGCCCCGCCCCCGCCGCGCTCGAGTCTGTCCTGGTGGCCTCGGTGGCAGCCCCCATGGCGGCCGCGGTGCACCTGCTGCCCTTCGCGCTGGCGGTCAGCCAGGAACCTGGGCTTCCGAGTTTCGATGCCCGGCGCCTGACACCGGCCGCCAGCAGGCCGGCCGCGGCCGCACCCAGGCTGGAGGCGCCGCACCCCATCGCCACACTGGGGGTGAGGCCACCGGCCACAGCCCAGCGGCCCCTCGAATCGGCCCTGCCGCACCCCGGTCTACTGACCATCGAATTCCATAGCCAGCGCCTGCGCAGCGCCGCGGCGGCCCGCCCCGAGTGGAGAATGCCGCGCCCAGCGTTGCTGCCGCCCCGCTTCCTGTTGGGCCCGGTCCTGGAAAAGCTGGAAGAACCCGCCCCGCGGCAGAAAATCGCGCGCCGGAAACCGGGCTTCGTTGGACTCCTGAACATGCCCGCGGCCAAACGGCCGCCAACTGTGTTGATGGTCGCCGGCAGGATCGCGGCCGGATTCCTGCTGGCCGCTTCGCTGTGGTTCGGCGTGGCCAACTTCCGCGGGGACCGCCGGTTGGCCGCCCGTGAAGAAGTCTCCTCCAGCGACACTGCGCTTTCGGCCGCCAACAGCGCCAGTTCAGCGAGGATGTCCAACGGCGGAACGCCGGCCCAGCCCGCGCCGAAAGGACCAGTCGCCTGGGTCCGGCAGACAATCGCCAACCGCGCCTCCCTCAGGATCGCCGAAGATTTCCGCGGCATGAAGAATTGGGACAGCGCCGCCAAAGCCCGTCCCGCCGGTTGGTCGCGGCATCCCGATGGCTACGTGAACACCGGGGCACTGGCCCTCTTCCGCCCAAGCCTCAACTTCACCGACTACCGCATGGAGTTCTTCGGCCAGATCGAAACCAAGAGCATCGGCTGGACGGTGCGCGCCACCGATACCATGAACTACCACGCGATGAAGCTCACCGTGATGGAGGCCGGCATGCGCCCGTTCGTCGCCCTGGTGCATTACAACGTGGTGGGCGGCAAATCCGGACACCGGACGCAGACGCCGCTCAATGTCATGGTGCACAATCACACGCCCATGCAGTTCGCCGTGGATGTCCGCGGCAATCGCGTGGTCACTTCGATCGACGGCGAGGAAGTGGATTCCTTCATCGACAACACCCTGGTGGCCGGCGGCGTGGGCTTCTTCAGCGAAGCCGGCGAACGCGCCCGGCTCTACTGGATGAGAGTTTCGCGCAATGACGACTGGCTCGGCCACGTCTGCGCCATGCTGGCCGAGGGGGCCGGCGCCGCGAGTACGGCCGGGTTGCGCGGACCGGAACTTCCCGGCGGCGCGCCCGCGCCCGGACTGCCCACCGGCGGGGACGGAATGACGCTGGCAGCCGTGTGGGTCGGACTGCCGTACCGAGGCGCCACCCGGAAGACACGATTTTTGAAAACCTGGAGAAGTGAACCATGGAATACGTAAGCGGAAGCCAGACCAACGGTGCGCCCATGCCGCCAGGCGTGACGGCCATCACCGACATCAAGAACCAGAAGCGCGTCACCAAGACGCTCTCCAAGGCGGTTTCGCTGCATCTGGAGGGCAAGCCGGAAGGCGCCGGGCGGCTTCTCTCCAAGGCGATCGAAGACGGCGAAAGAGAACCGGGTCTCTATGCCGCGCTCGGCCATATCCAATATGAGCTGCGCGATTACGAAGCCGCCGCGCAGACTTACGCGACACTCTCGGAGATCGAACCGAAGCACCGCACCGCGAGTTTCAACCTGGGCGTTTGCCACGGCAATCTCAAGCAGTGGAGCGACGCTGCCGCGGCCTTCCGGCGCGCCTTTGACGCCGACGCCACGCGTTCGGAGAGCCTGCTCGGCCTGGGCATTGCGCTGATTCACGACGGCCAGCCCGCCGAAGCGCTCCCCTCGCTGGAAAAATATCTCAGCCTCCATCCCGACCATGAACAGGCGCTCTTCGGCCAGGCGGTGGCGCTGCAGCAGACCGGCAAGCACGCCGCGGCCGTGGAACTTTATCGCAAGGTGCTGGCCCGCAATCCGCGGTGCGAAGAGGCCCTCTCCAACCTGGTCGCGATGTTTCTCGAAAAGAAGGATAACGCGAGCGTCCGCCGCTACGCCGATATGCTCATCGAGATCCAGCCCGATTCGCTGATGGCCATCGATGCCCTGGCCGCCATCGCCTTTCAGGACGGCGACTACCTCAGCGCCGCAAGGCACTGCCGCACGCTCTCCGAGATCGCGCCCGATCGCTTCGAACACTGGTTCAACCTGGGCGTGGCGTGTCACAAAATGGCCAGTTACGACAAGGCCGCCCAGGCGTACCAGAAGGCCGCCGGTCTCGAACCCGGCAGTGCGCAAGCCCACCTCAACCTGGGGGTGGCGCGGCAGGAGCTCAACGACCTGGCGGGGGCCCGCGCCAGCTATGAACGCGCCCTCAACATCGACCCCGTGCAAGCCGGCGCGCTGTGGAATCTGGCGCTCGTGCTGGAGCAGCAGGGCGAACGCCAGTGGGCCGAAAAGCTCTACGCGCGCATCAATGAGGACACGCCCGAATGGTGCGACGCCAGCTTCCGCCTGGGCTACCTCCGCCTGTTACGCGGCGACTACGCCAACAGCGCCACCGCCTTCGAAGCCTGCCTGAACCAGCGCCCCGATTGGCCCGAAGCGCATCTCAACGCCGGCATCGCCTACGCCCGCTGCGGCAGTGGCGAGAAAGCCCGCAAGAGCTTTGAGGACGCACTGATGCTGCGCCCCGATTCCTCCGATGCCGTCCGCGGCCTCGCCGCCCTGGCCCTGGAGCAGGAAGATTTCGACGACGCCTACGCGCAGCACCGCCGCCTCATCGAACTCGGCGAGCGCTCACCCGAGCTCTTCTACAACGCCGGACTGATCTGCCAGAAGCGCGGCGAGACCGAGGATGCGGTTACCTTCTACCAGCAGGCGCTGAACGAAGACCCGCAGTTCGCCGAAGCCCTGCTCAATCTCGGGCACGCCTTGATGTCGCTCGGCCAGGAAGACGACGCCCGCAGTTTCTGGCGCCGCGCCATCCGCGAGAAGCCCGAACTGGCGCAGACCTATTTCGAACCGCCGGTCGTGTCGTAGGCTGTCCATTCACCGCAGAGCGCATTTTGACGCGGAGGCGCGGAGAACGCGGAGGAAGACGCGGAGAAGAGAAGCTCGGCGGTCGTCTTCTCGGGGTTCTTCCTCCGCGTTCTCCGCGCCTCCGCGTCAAATCGGCCCCATCCCACTGCAAAACTTCCCCGTGGCCATCCTTGTTTCCTCCCTCAATTGACCCGGGCGGCCGGCCTGGCCAGTTGGTCGGCGTTGCCGTACCCACCGCGTGATATTCTGTTGTTGGTTTAGTACCCATACATAAAGGAGAATCTCCATGAGAGTCGGCGTATTCACTCCGCTGCTATCGCAATTGTCCGCTGAGAGTGTTTTCAAGAAACTGAAAGGCTACAACATCGATACCGTGGAACTCGGTACCGGAAATTACCCCGGCGGCGCCCACTGCAAGCTCTCCATGCTGGAGAACAAGAGCGAGCTCAAGGATTTCAAGAGCCTTCTGGACGACAACGGAATCTCCATCAGCGCGCTGAGTTGCCACGGCAACCCGCTGCACCCCGATAAGGACAAGGCGAAGGACTATCAGGAGGTGAGCAAGAGGACCATCCGGCTGGCCGAGAAGCTCGGCGTGAAGGTGGTGGTGGATTTCAGCGGTTGCCCGGGCGATACGGCCACCGCGAAATATCCCAACTGGGTCACCTGCCCGTGGCCGCCGGAGTATCTGGAAGTGCTCGCCTGGCAGTGGGACAAGGTGGTCACGCCTTACTGGACCAAGCAGGCCAAGTTCGCCGAAGATCACGGCGTCAAGATCGCCATCGAAATGCATCCGGGCTTCGTCGCCTACAGCCCGGAGACCATGCTCAAATTGCGCGCCATCGCCGGCAAGACCATCGGCTGCAACTACGACCCCAGCCACATGTTCTGGCAGGGCATCGACCCCATCGCCGCCATCCGCGTGCTGGGCGATTGCATCTTCCACGTGCACGCCAAGGACACCCAGATTTACGATCGCAACCTACCGCTGACGGGCGTGCTGGATACCAAGAGCTACACCGACGAGCGCCATCGGGCGTGGATCTTCCGCACCTGCGGCTACGGCCACGACGCCCAGTGGTGGAAGGAATTCATCAGCACGCTGCGCATGTTCGGCTACGATTACGTGCTCTCCATCGA
>JADGNT010000410.1 GCA_017883345.1 Candidatus Solibacter sp.
CGGCAAAAGGCTGGAGAACCGGGAGATTGTGACCACTTCGGTGCGTATGCCCAAGGCGGCCGCGAAACTGATTGCCCTACTCAACAAGTACTCGGCGCGAGAGCGCACGAGTAAGTCAACTGGCTCCAGCCAATAATCTGGCGAGAAAGACCACAAAGGTGACCCAAATGAAACTTATCGGCGCATGCCTCATGGTATGTGGAGTTCTATCGGCCCAGGGGCCGCAGAATCAGAACGAGAATGCGGCCAGGATGGCCGCTGGATCCCCACCCATTTATCGCGTCTCCGTGATCTCTCGGACCGCCAAGGCAGTTAGTTACCAGCACCGTAGCGGTGCGACGAAGATCGATTTCCGGGGAACCGAGCTCCTCCCGGCGGCTCGAGGCGAGGCCAAAGTCGAGAGCAAGCAGGGGCGCATTGAGATCGAAGTGGAATTCGATAATCTGGAGCCGGCAACAAAAAACGGCGTCGAATACCTGACTTACGTGTTGTGGGCGATCACCCCCGAAGGCCGCACGGCCAACCTGGGTGAGGTCCTCCTCAACGGCACCAAGAGCAAGCTGGACGTAAGCACGGAGCTACAGGTGTTCGGGTTGGTGGTCACCGCCGAACCTTATTTCGCGGTCACCCAGCCCAGCGACCTGATTGTGATGGAAAACGTGGTGCGCGCGGACACGAAGGGGAAGACCGAGGAGATCGAAGCCAAATACGAACTGTTGCAGCGCGGCCAGTATCAGCGTCTGGCGAACCCGCTGGCGCTGAAGGCCGATCGGAAACTGCCGCTGGAACTCTACGAAGCGCGTAACGCCGTTCAGATCGCGCGCGCCGTGGGCGCGGACCGTTTTTCGGCCGACACCTTCCGCAAGGCCGAGAAGAGCCTGGCCGAAGCCGAAGCCTACCAGGCGCGCAACGCAGGCAGAAAGTCTGTAGCCATGACTGCCCGGGAAGCCGTGCAGACGGCGGAAGACTCGCGGGCAATCGCGGTCAAACGTCAGGAGGAAGATTTCCTGGCCGCGGAGCGGCAGCGGTCGGTGGACCGCGAAGCACGCGCGGAGAGCGGACGGGCAGCCGCGCAGTCGGAGACGGATCGCGTCACCCGCGACGCCGAAGCCGCGCGGATCAAGGCGCAGGCGGATGGTGAGCGCTTCGCGCGGGACGCCGAAGCCGCGCGGATCAAGGCGCAGGCGGATGCCGAGCGCTTCGCGCGGGAGAAGGATGCGCAGACGGCGGCCGCCGCGGCGGATGCCGATCGTTTGAAACGGGAAAACGACGCTCGCATGACCGCTGTCGCTGCCGACGCGGATCGCCTGAAGCTCGAAAACGAAACGCGCGCCACGGCTGCCAAAACCGAAGCGGACCGTCTGAGACTCGAAAGCGACTCGCGGATGGCTGCCGCGGGAGCCGAGGCGGATCGCCTGAAGCTCGAAAACGAAACGCGCGCCACGACTGCCAAAACCGAGGCGGACCGTCTGAGACTGGAAAGCGACTCGCGGATGGCTGCCGCGGGAGCCGAGGCGGATCGTCTGAGGCGCGAGAACGATGCGCAAAGAGCGGCTAGCCTGGCCGAACTCGACAGCGCGGCCAAGCAGAAGGCGCAGTTGGAGGCGGAAAAGGTGGAATTGCGAGTGCAACTGCTGAAGCAATTCAACGTCATCCTTCAGACCCGGGATACCGCGCGTGGTTTGATCGTGAACATGTCCGATGTCCTCTTCGACACCGCCAAGTCTTCGCTGCGGCCGATGGCGCGAGAGAAACTGGCCAAGGTGGCTGGCATCGTCTCGGGACATCCCGGTCTGAGGCTGGATGTAGAAGGTCACACCGACAGCGTCGGCGGGGATGACTATAATCAGCGGCTTTCCGAACAGCGCGGCGCGGCCGTGCGCGATTACCTGATGCAGCAGGGAATGCCGGTGAGTTCGGTCACGGCGAAGGGTTTCGGCAAGACTCAGCCGGTAGCCTCCAATGACACCGCGCAGGGCCGGCAGCAGAATCGCCGGGTGGAGATCGTAATCTCCGGCGAGGTGATTGGCACGGAGATCGGAAAGGTAATCACGGTCAGGTGACTTGGTCTCAAGCTCTGCACAGAGACTGAGCATGACAGCGTCGCGGGCCTTTGGTGCAGGACCGGCAGCGGTCCCGCACTCGGGGCCGCGGACGGCTGAGACGGAGATATCGTGAAGAACCTACAAATACTAGCTCGGATATGCCGCGAAGTCAGGGTCGTTGTTGTCCTCGCTGTATCGGTTGCGATTCCCGTTACAGCGTTCGGTCAGACTCCCGATCCGCTCGATGTGAAAGGCAAATTGCACTATCATGTCAAACGCACGATAGGGCCTGGGGCACTTTTGGGTGATGCCGCATACGCCGGCATCCTGCAGGCGGATGCCGCCCCCACAGAGTGGCGAGGGGGTGCCGCGGCCTATGGCAAGCGTTTGGGTTCCATGGTGGCCTGGTCCGGAATCCACAGCGCTCTGGCGTTCGGTCTGGACTCGTCGCTGCATCAGGACCCGCGATATTTTCGATCGGTCGGCACCGGGTTCTGGCGCCGGTCGGCACATGCGGTCCGTGGAACAGTGCTCACGCGCACCGATAGCGGTGGCGAGACGCTGTCCACCTGGCGTTTTGGCAGCGCCTACGGCTCAGCCGTTCTCTCGAACCTGTGGTATCCGGACCGGCTCAATACGGTGCGCCTGGGGTTTCTCCAGGGTTCCGTGACAATCGGGTTGGATCTGCTCGGGAATCTGGGATCGGAGTTCTGGCCGGATATCAAGAGAAAGGTGCTGCGTAGAAAATGACGACTCAACACAAAGCCCGTCTACCATGGGCCGCATTTGGCCTGCTGGTTCTATTCTCGTGTCCCAACGCCTATTCCTACTCGGTGCTGACGCACGAGGCCATAATCGATTCCACCTGGGACAGCGCGATTAAGCCAGTTCTCCTGAAACGCTTCCCGGCTGCCACGGCGGACGATTTGATGGCGGCGCACGCCTACGCCTACGGAGGGTGCATCATCCAGGACCTGGGATACTATCCGTTCGGCAGTAAGTTTTTCAGCGATTTGACGCATTACGTCCGCAGCGGCGACTTCATCCTCAACTTGATTCGCGAGTCTCAGGATCTCGACGAGTATGCATTCGCGCTGGGCGCGCTATCGCATTTCGCGGCCGACAACAATGGCCACCGCATCGCCACGAACCCGTCGGTACCGCTGCTCTACCCGAAGCTTCGCCTGCTATTCGGAAATTCGATAACCTACGCGGACGATCCCTTCTCGCACTCCAAGACAGAGTTTGGATTCGATGTGTTTCAGTCCGCCAAGAGCCGCTACGCTTCGGCGGCTTACAAAGAGTTCATCGGTTTTCAAGTTGCAAAACCCGTGCTAGAGCGGGCCTTTCAGGACACCTATGGAATGAAGATCGGGGACGTATTCCTGAGCCTCGATATGGCCATCGGATCGTACCGGCGGGCAGTCGGGACCATCCTCCCGGCCTTAACCAAGGTCGCGTGGCAACTCAAGGGTCCGGAGATCAGGAAGGAAGTTCCCGGCATTACCCGCAAGAAATTCCTCTACAACCTGTCTCGCTCCAGCTACGAAAAGAACTGGGGCGCCACCTATCAACGGCCGGGTATCCGGTCGAGAATCCTGGCGGCCTTCTTCCGCATCGTGCCCCGGATAGGCCCATTCAAGGCGCTGGCGTTTAAGAAGCTGACCCCGGAGACCGAAAAGTTGTACATGGTCGGCTTCAACGCGTCGATCGACCGGTATCGCGAGTTGCTTACCGGTGTGGGTCGCGGGCAGGTTGACCTGCCCAATTACAATATTGACGTGGGAGAACGCTCAAAAGCAGGCGAATACAAACTGACTGACGCTGCCTACGCGAAACTGCTGCACAAGCTGGACGGTCACTACCTAGATCTGCCGCAAGACCTCCGGAGCGATATTCTCGGTTTCTACCAGGACCTCAGCCTTCCTATCGCGACCAAGGCCAACGCAAGCGACTGGACAAGGCTGCAGGAGGAACTCAGTTACTTGGAGGCCGTAAACCGGGACCTTGCACCGGGGAGTTCCAAAGCGCCTGCCGTGGTTAGCGCACCGGTTCTCAAATGAGCGATAAAGCGAGGCTGTCCTCGCGGAAACAAAGAGAGAGGAGATCATAAATGTCATTCGGACTTTACGTAATTGGGTATTTGGTCGTAATCGGCGGGCTGATATACGGCGCCACGCTGATGCATGTGCCGGCTCATTGGATCGTGGCCGGGGCCATCGTGCTGGCGGGTCTCGGAATTGTGACGGGCGTCATGAACACACGCCAAAAGGACACGCCGAATTAGCCAAAAAGCCTCTATTCTGGATCTCTTCCCGCGCAAGCTTACCGGGCACTGCCGCTAAAGGGCATACGCCTCAATCGGGGTGCTCACTACAGTTTCGATCGCGGGCGCGTGGATCAGGGTGTTGTGGATCAGACACGCCTTTACCGCCCGCAGGACGCCGGCCTGATGTTGCGGATCCAACCCGGGAACGATGACCTCGATCCGGAACTGTCCGAGCCGCGCCGGCTGCGTTGCCTTTTCCGCGCTGACCTTCACTTCCAGGTCTCCGTGTGCCAAAGACCTTGCCTTCAGATATTGAGCGGCGTAGAACCCGGCGCAGGTCCCCAAGGAAACCAGTAGATATTCGGGTGGCGTCATGCCGGAATCCGATCCGCCATTGCCGGACGGCTGGTCGCAGATCACGCGGTGACCCCGCGCGCTGGCTTCGAACTTCACGTCTCCGCGGTGCTGAATCGTTACTTCCATAAGAGCTTCCACCCTGAAAGATGCAGTCGGCCTCCAAAGGTGACATGTCACCTTCCGATGAAAATCCGCATCTTTCCCGATAGATGCGAACCACTCTGGTATTTCTACTCGCCATCCCAATCTGGGCGCAGGATCCACTATCGCTCCGCGAAGCCGTCCGCCTCGCCATCCGGGAGAATAAGGCGATCGCCGGTACTACCGCCGGAGCGCGGGCTTCCGAGACCCGAATCATCCAGGCCCACGCAGGCATGCTCCCCAAAATCAACTACTCCGAGAGCTTCGCGCGCAGTAACAACCCGGTCTTCGTATTCAGTTCGCTGCTCACCCAACACCAGTTCGGCGTTGAGAACTTCGCCATCGGCCCCTTGAACCGGCCGGACGCTCTCAACAACTTTCAATCCCAGGTCACGGTGGATCAGCCTATATATGATGCCGGCCAAACCCGGAATGCGGTGAAGTCGGCCGAACTGGCCCAGAAGATGACGGGCGAAGAGCAGCGGCTGGTACAGATGAATGTCGTCTCCGGAGCCGCGCGTGCCTATTACGGCGCGGTACTGGCGGCGGAAAACCTGAAAG
>JADGNT010000019.1 GCA_017883345.1 Candidatus Solibacter sp.
GCCAAACGCAAGGGCCTTCAATGCCATGCGGGCCATGCCCTTCGATTTCGCTTTGGCTAGAATCTGCGGGCCGAAGCCGCCGTTCTCCCAAGCGTTGACATTGACCGGGAACAGAACGCTGTCCAGTTCGAGCGCGTCCATGAGACGGAGAGCGGCCGGCGCATTATGGGCGGAGAAACCAAGATGCCGGGCTTTGCCCTCCTTCCTGGCCGCAAGAAACGTCTCCGCGGCTCCGGCCGGCGCGAGGATCTTATCGACATCTTCCATGGAACTTACGGCGTGAAACTGGTAGAGATCCACATGATCGGTGTGGAAACGCTGCAGGGTGCGCTCCAACTCCTCGCGTGCACCCTTCGCGTCGCGACGCGTAGTCTTTTCCGCAAGGAAGACCTTGCTGCGATATGGCCTCAATGCTTCACCGAGTTTGATTTCCGCTTCACCATCGAAGTACGACGGGGCGCAGTCGAAGTAGTTCACGCCCCGGTCGTACGCTTCTGCGACGCGGCGCGAGGCCTCCTGCTGCGAAAGACCACAAACCACGATGCCGCCGAAGGCGATGATGGAGAGGTCAATGCCGTTCCTGTAAAGGCGGCGTGGCAGAGGCGCCACCGAACCGTATGCCGCCGTGGCTGTCACAGCCGCTGCAGTGCCAAGAAAATCGCGACGATCCATAAGCCGGTCCTCCTTAACCCATTGTAGTACGCGGAAACGTGGTACGCGACCATTGCCGCGGACTGGCATTCCGGCGGAGAATACCAGGTATGAAACGTCGCGAGTTTTTGTCGCTGGCGGGCGGGGCCGCGTTGGCGAGCCAGATGGCATCGGTGCTGGTGCATGAGCACGTCCTGGTCGATTTCGTGGGCGCCGATCAGATACGGCCGGGGCGGTACGACCGCGACGAGGTGTTTCGCATCGCGCGGCCCAAGCTCGAAGAGTTGAGACGGTTGGGCTGCCGGCGGCTGCTCGAGTGTACGCCTAATTTTCTGGGGAGGGACCCGGAGCTACTGGCGCGGCTTTCCGATGCCGCGAGCCTCCAGATCTGGTCCAACACCGGTTTGTACGGCGCAGCGAACCATAAGTTTGTGCCGGCGTTTGCGCGGAGTGAAACGGCTGCGCAACTCGCAAAACGGTGGGTGGCAGAGACGCGCGAGGCTTGGCGGCCGCGGTTCATTAAGATCGGCGTCAATCGGGGGCCGCTCGATGAGCTAGACCGTAAGCTGGTACGAGCCGCGGCGATCGCTTCGCGCGAGACCGGATTGACGATTGCTTCGCATACCGGTGACGGGGCTGCTGCCGTGGAGCAATTGGAAATCGTCACTGCCGAGAGGGTCAGTCCCGCGAAGTTCGTCTGGGTTCATGCCCAGAATGAACGGGATCACGGACTGCACGAGAAGGTCGCGCGGGCGGGGGCGTGGGTGGAGTTCGATGGGATCGGGCCGAAGACGGCCGAGTTCCATCTCCAGTGCGTTCGTTTCCTGGCGGCGAAAGGGCTGCTGCGGCGAACGCTATTATCACAGGACGCCGGTTGGTATCACGTGGGTGAGGCGGGTGGGGGTGAGTTCCGCGGGTACACGTACCTGTACAGCGATTTCCTGCCGCGGATCGAGCCGGCGCAGGTTCCCGTGCTGATGTGGGAGAACCCGCGCGCGGCTTTTGGGGCTTAGAGTGGTTGCGGCTCGATCGAGAAACAACCTCCTTGGTGTTGCGCTTGCTCTTAGTCGGCCAACGTTCAGAAGCCGTAAAAGAAAACAATTTTCTCGCAAAGGCGCGAAGCTCGCAAAGAAAAACTTGTTGGTTTTCTTGGCGTGCCTTGCGCCTTGGCGAGCGTCAGTAGTTGCTTCGCTGCAAAAATAAGACTGGCCGAGGGCGAGAGGTTGCTCGAAGAGTCCGAAAAACAATTCGGGGCGCCGATGCTCCGGACTGGACCGGGAGGAGAAGGTCCGGCGCCGAGCGTGAAGTGCGGCATGGGCGACACTCCATCCGGCCCGATGGGCAGCGTCTGCACAGGCCCCACCATTCTAGGAAGCGATGACTTCCAGCGCCCGCAGGATCACAGGGTCGCGCTGCGCTTCCACTTCATCGCCCTTCTCCACGCCGAAGGCCTGATTGAAGACTTCCGTCTTCAAGCGGTTGGAGACGAACTCGCGCTCCGCCAACCACTCGGCGAGGCCGGGCCGGATCTGGCGGTCGGAGAGGAAGACGCGGAACTGATCGAGCATTTCCCCGGTGACCTCGAACTGCGCGTCGATCTTGTGGCTGCGCAGGAATTCGGTGGCGAAGTTGGTGAAGGAGGCGCTGGCATCGAGCACGTTGCGAAGACGGTTGGTGGCTGGCGGATACACGACGAAATCCGGTTGGATGCCGCCGCCGCCGGTGACACGCCGCCCTTTGTCGGTGCGGAATTCGCTTTCCTTATTGGGGTGGGCGGTGGTGGCGGCGAGCCCGAAGCGCGTGGCGTCCAGCGGTTTCTGAATGGAGCGCCCGCTGGGCGTATAGTAAAGCGCCGTGGTGAGCGCCAGGCCGGTGCCCTGGGTCAGCGGGTAGACGCTCTGCACCAGGCCTTTCCCGAAACTGGGGACGCCGAGGATGGTGGCGCGGTCGTGATCCTGCATGGCGCCGGAAACGATCTCCGCGGCGCTGGCCGATTTTTCATTCACCAGGATGGCCAGCTTGAAGCCGTACGGCGTGGCGATGGTGGGCACGGTTTCGGTGGTTTCCGGCACATGACGGCCGCGCACGGTGACGATTTTCATGCCGGGCTGCAGGAACAGCGAGGACATCTGTACTGCCGCCGTCAGGACGCCGCCGGGGTTGTTGCGCAGATCGATCACCAGTCCGGCGAGACGGTCGCCGCCCAGTTTCTCGATAGCCTCTTTCACCTGCTGCGCGGTCTTCTCATCGAAGCTGGTGATGCGGATGTAGCCGATGCCGGCGCCGATGAAGAAGGCGCGGTCCACGCCGGGCGATTGCATTTCCTCCGGCGTCAGGGTGAATCGCATTAGGCTCGGAATGCCGGGACGCCGCACATCCAGGCGCGCCTGCCGCTGGCGCGATTGTTCCAGAAGTTGCGGAAGCTGGTCGATATCGAGTTGCCCGACGATGTAGCCGTTGATCGCCAAAATCTCATCGCCCGGCGAGAGCCCCGCTTTCTGCGAGGGTGTGCCGGGAAGGGTTTGCAGCACGATGACGCGCCCGGGCAGAATCGACACCACGCTGCCGAATCCCTTGGAGGTGGAGGTTTCCATGCGCTTGAGCTGCTCGAACTGGCCGGGGTCGAAGAACACCGAATGCGGATCGAGCTTACGCAACATGGCGGGGATGGCGCCGGCGTACAAGGCCTGTTCGGAGTTGACGGGGTCGGCGGCATTCTCCGCGGCGATGGCGTAGGCGCCGATGATGCTGCGCAGTTGCCGGTCGAGATCGTCCTGCGCCCCGAGAAGGGTGGCGGAACAGAGCAAAGCTGTGGTGAGGCGAAGCATCAAGCGGGGTCCGATGCTTTCAGTGTAACCCGCCTGTCTCCGCCAGCACTGAAACGGAGTACCCTGTCGACGCTGCCACGTGTCGTGCTCCCTTACCTTTCGCCCTTCGCGCGCCGCGACGATTTTCATGCGGCCCAGCCCGTAGGGCGAAAGATAATAGCCCAGTGCGCCAGCACTGGGAGAAAGACGGTCCCGCCTTAGCCCCGGGACGGGGCGCAAGAACCAGCGCGGCGGTCCCTTATTACGCCCCGTTCCGGGGCTGGCAAACGCCGCCCGCCCGCTACCCACGGCTGTGCGCCGTGGCCTACTATCTTTCGCCCTTCGGGCTCTGCGCGCTGTCCCGTTGGCGGCTTGCCCCAGAGGGTACGCGCGTCTACCGGCGCAACTGCCGCCATCGACGGGCCGAATTTTATCGCGTGAAGCGGGTCGCCTTCTTCAGCTTGTCGCGGTCCAGGGCCAGCGCGATCAACCGATCCAGCAGTTCGCCGAAGCCAATCCCGCTGTGCTCCCACATCTTGGGGTACATGCTGATCGAGGTGAAGCCCGGGATGGTATTGATCTCGTTAATGTACAGGCGATCGGTCTGCTTCTCCAGGAAGAAATCCACGCGCGCCATGCCCTCGCACTCCACCGCGCGATAGCATTGCACGGCCAGATTCTGCAACTCCGCGGTGCGCTCGGCGGGCAGGAGGGCGGGCACCTGGGTCCGCGCCAGATCGAGCAGATATTTGTCTTCGTAATCGTAGAACTCGCGCGAGGGGAGAATCTCGCAGGGCAGGGAAGCCATGGGCGCCTGGTTGCCCAACACGGCGCACTCCAGTTCGCGGCCAACGATGGCCCGCTCCACAATCACCTTGCGATCGTACTGCGCAGCCAGAGTGAACGCGGTCTCCAGTTCCCGGGCGTCGTGCGCCTTCGAAATGCCCACGGAAGACCCGAGATTGGCGGGCTTGACGAACACGGGGAAAGGCAGGCTGCCGCATGCGTCCAGAACGTTGGGGCAATCGCGCGTGACGGTCACATATTCGACAATTGGCAACATCCGTTCCTTACAGACACGTTTCATCATCTCCTTATCCATGGAGACGGCGGACGCCATGACGCCCGCGCCGACGTAGGGCAGGCCGGCCAATTCCAGCAATCCCTGCATGGTACCGTCCTCGCCGAAGGTGCCGTGCAGCACGGGGAAGACCACGTCGATGCCGGGATGGGCGCCTGGCTCGGGGAGAATCGGACCCGGGCTCCACTTGCCCTCTTTGTCGATAAAGTACTCGATTTTCTCGTACCTGGCCGGGTCCAACCCGGCCAGGATGGCTTTGGCTGAACGGACCGAGACTTCGTGCTCGCCGGTGCGGCCGCCGTAAATCACGGCTACTCGTATTTTCATAAGATGCGTTTTCCCAATCCGGACATGATCAATTCGACAGCCAGATCGGCGGTGCGGTTCCGCTCGTCGATGACCGGGTTTACCTCCACCACCTCCATCGAGACCATGTGCCGCGAGTCACAGATCATTTCGAGGGCCAAATGGGCTTCGCGGTAGGTCGCGCCGCCGCGCACCGGGGTGCCGACCCCGGGGGCGTCCACCGGGTCGCAGAAATCCATGTCGAGCGAGACGTGGAGTCCCGCGGTGCCGTCGGTCGCAATGCGAATGGCCTCCTCCATGATGGTGCGCAGGCCGCGTTCGTCAATGTCGCGCATGGTGAAGGCGCGGATGCCGGAGTCGCGGACCTGCGGTTTCTCCGTAGCGTCCACTTCGCGCAGTCCGACGATGACGGCATGGCGCGGATCGATCTTGGGACGATAGCCCAACAGGTCGACGAGTTCGGCGGGGCCGGCGCCCAGAATGCAGGCCAGCGGCATGCCGTGGATGTTGCCGCTGGGACTGCTCTCGGGCGTATTCATGTCGGCGTGCGCGTCCAACCAGATCATGCCGATCTTTTCGTGGCGTGCGCGGAAGTGGCTGGAAACGCCGCTTACCGTGCCCACCGCCACGGAATGATCGCCGCCCAGCACGAGCGGCAGGAGTCCGCCGGAGAGGGCTTCGTCCACGCGGTTAGCCAGCGCCCCGCAGGCGGAGGCGATCAGCGCCAGGTACTTGGCGTGCGGATCGCCCTCGGGCCATGCTTCCTTCTGTTCGACGTGAATGTTGCCCCGGTCCTCGACCTGGTAGCCGAGCGAGGCCACGCGCGCATGCAGGTTGGCGACGCGTACGGCGGAAGGGCCCATATCGACACCGCGGCGGTCCTGCCCGAAATCGAGTGGCGCGCCGATGATGGCGATGTGGGTGCGTGGCATGTGCCGGTCCTTCTCCATTGTACCGATGGGGTGCGCGGCCAATCGGGGAGTCGAAAAACCATCTCGGGGGACCCAGCTCCGGACCCGGGGATAGGGGCGAAAAACCACCGCGGGGAGTGGGCTCCGAACCCGGGGACAGACAGGACTGACAGCGAATTTCCGGCAAAGAGCGCCGGAAATTCATGTCAGTCTTGTCAGTCCCCGCGGTCTACCCTGGCCGGCGGGAGGAGTCGCGGATTTTCAGGATGGCGGGGAGGCGGACGGTGATGGATTCCGTCTGCGTGACCACGCCTTCGATGCGGTCCAGCAGAATCTGCGCGGCACGGGAGCCGATATCGTAGGCGGGCTGAACCACGGTGGTGATCGAAGGCGAGAACAGATCGTCCACGGTGAGCTCGTCGAAGGTGGCGAAGGCGATATCGCGCGGCGTTTGCAGGCCGCAATCGCGAAAGGCGCGCAGGACGCCGAGGGCGGTGGGGCCGTTGGTGCAGAAGACGGCATCCGGGCGGGTGGCGGGATTCGAGAGTTGCGCGCGGCAGATGACGCTTACGTCCTCGGGACGGAAATTGCCGTGCCAGATCAACTCTTCCTCCACCGCGATGCCGGCGCCGAAGAGCGCCTGCTTGTACCCCTGAAGGCGGCGGCGTTCGTTCTTGAGCGCGATGGCGCCGGTGGCGATGGCGATGCGCCGCGCGCCCATGGCGATCAGGTGTTCGACGCCCATCTCGGCGGCGGCTACGTCCTCCACGGAGACGGAATCCACCGGGACGCGGTCGGGAATGCGGTCCAGGCACACCATGGGGATGGAGGCGTCGAGGATGCGGGTGAGTTGGTTGAGCGGTGTGGGGGCGGCGGCGATGACCAGCAGAATTCCCTCCACGCGCTGCGACCGCAACAGCGAGAGGAGTTCTTTCTGGCGCTCGCCATCGTCATCCGAGTTGACGGCGATGAGGGAGTAGCCCCGCTGGCGGGCGGCGGTTTCGGCGCCCCGAATCAGTTGCGGAAAGAACGAGATGGTCATGTCGGGGACGATGATCCCGAGCGTCTGAGTCTTGCTGGTTTTCAGACTGCGCGCGACATGGTTGGGATGATAGTTGAGATCGCGAATGGCAGCCTGCACCTTGAGGCGAAGCGGCTCGCTGACCGGGACCGATCCGGTGATCACGTGGGAAACCGTGCCCACGGAGACGCCGGCGATTTCAGCCACCTTCTTGATGCTCGGCATGGTTAGTACACCGTTTCACAACCACGGAATCGTACTTCGAGCCACCGCTCCCCAACCCGGCGAAGCCGGAACCAAACAGGAGGCCGCGTACTTGACGCGGAGGCGCGAAGACGCGGAGGAAAACGCGCAGAAAAGCCAATGCGAAAACGAACTTGACGGAAGGAGCGGGATTCGCCTCTTCCCTGGTGTCGCGCGCGGAGGGAGCCGAGATCGCGGAGAAAAACTCCTGCCAATTCCGGCAAGAATTCGACTCGGCAGGTACTTACGGTCGCGCCTCGGATGGCTCGGATTGTGGCGGCGGCGCTGACGGCGGCGGCGGCGCGGAAGCGCCCGGTGAGGTGCGTGCGTAAGATCATTTTGCTTCCAGCGGTTCGCCGACCTTGACCCAACTGCGGCTGCCCGCGGATTCCAGCACGGCATCCGTGACATAGTCCGTGCGCAGGGCATCGCGGAAGGTGGGGGCCGCATTCTTGTCAACGCCAGCGGCCGTGAGGAAATCGGCGGCCTGGTGGATGAAGGTGTGCTCGTAGCCGATTTGCAGGCCGGGGACCCACCAGTGCTTCATATATGGGTGGTCGCTATCGGTGATGTGGATGCTTCTCCAGCCGCGCAGGCGGCCTTCATCGCGGTGATCGAAGAACTGCAGGCGGTGCAGATCGTGCAGGTCCCAGACGATGGACGCATTCTCGCCGTTGATTTCCAGCGTGTAGAGCGCCTTGTGGCCGCGAGCGTAGCGCGTGGCCTCGAAGGTGGCCAGCGAGCCGTTGGCGAAGCGCGCCAGAAAGAGGCTGGCATCGTCGATGCCCACCGGCTCCACCTTTCCGGTGAGGTTGTGCTTGCGGCTCTTGATAAAGGTCTCGGTAGTGGCGGTCACTTCCGTGATGCCGCCGTTCAGCCACATGGCGGTATCGATGCAGTGGGCCAGCAGATCGCCGGTCACGCCGCTGCCGGCCACGGCGGCATCGAGACGCCAGAGACCTTCGCCGCCCTGCGGAAGGTCGGTCGAGATGGTCCAGTCCTGGAGGAATTTGGCGCGGTAGTGGAAGATGCGGCCGAGGCGTCCTTCGTCGATGAGTTGCTTGGCGAGCATGACGGCGGGGACGCGGCGGTAGTTGTACCAGACCATGTTGCGCACGCCCGCGGCTTCCACGGCCTTAACCATGGCTTCCCCTTCGGCGGCGTTGCGGCCGAGCGGTTTTTCGCACATCACCATCTTGCCGGCCCGGGCGGCCGCGATGGCGATTGCGGCGTGGGTGTCGTTGGGGCTGGCGATATCGACCAGATCGATATCGGGAGATTCGACGACGCTGCGCCAATCGGTTTCGACCGACTCATATCCCCATTTGGCGGCGAAATCCTGGACGCGTTCCGCGTTGCGGGCGCAGACGGTCCTGAGGACGGGCTGGTAGGGCACGTCGAAAAAGTGGTTGACCTGGGAGAAGGCGTTGGAGTGGGTCCGTCCCATGAACCCGTAACCGATCATGCCGATGTTGAGCTTCTTCATGTCAGTTCCACCCGTGCGCGTTGCGCACCGCAATCATGACGCGGAGCACGTCTTCCCAGGTTTTGGGGTCGAGCATGACGGAGTTGGGGAACATGCAGCCATCCCAGCAGATGTGCCGGACGGCGCGCGTGGGTTCGCCCGTGGCGCCGCGCAGCCAGGCGCCGGAGTCGCGGACAATATCGAGTTTGCCGTTGGGGTCGTTGGGCAGACAGTGGCGGCCGGTCTTGTCGTGCGAGCCTGAGCCCTTGACGGTGCCATCGTTCTGCGCGACGTGGAAATCGATCGTCCAGGGGCGCAGGGCGGCGGCCATTTTGGCGTAGGCTTCGGCCAAGCGGCCGGTCTGGCTCCACTCGAAATCGTCGGGCAGGAGGCGATCTTCGGGAGCGTTATAGCCCATGGTGAAGAGCATGGTGTGCGCCATGTCGGCCTGGAATCCGACGGTTTGGGGGCGGTCCACCATTTCGAGCAGTTGCACGTTATGGCGCCAGCTATGCATGCCGGCCCAGCAGATTTCGCCTTCGGCGGCGAGCCGCTCGCCGAAGCTCTCGGCGATGGTGGCGGCTTCGCGGAAGGTCTGGGCGATGCGTTTGGTGTTGGGCTCGGGATCTTTCGCCCAAACGGCCGGGCTGGCGGCGGAATCGATGCGCACGATGCCGTATTCGCGGATTTTGAGATCGCGCAGCTTGCGGCCGATGCGGCAGGCTTTCTCCACCTGGGTGAGGAAGCGCCCGCGCTCGGCAGCGTCGCCCATGGCGGAGCCGCCACCGGTGGGCGGCCAGACGGGCGCGACCAGGGAGCCGGCGCGCAGTCCTTTGGAGGCGAGCTTCCCGGCCAGGCGGGCGAGGTCGTCGTCGGAGGAATCGATGTCTGTGTGCGGCAGGGACAGGAAGAGATCGACGCCCTCGAAGCGCACGCCATCGACTCGGGCGGCGGCGGTGAGATCGAGCATGGTATCGAGATCGATGGGCGGTTCCGAATCGGGACCTTTTCCGACGAGCCCCGGCCACATGGCGTTGTGCAGGGCAGGGAAGGCGTGAGGAGTGGTAGCGTTCATAGGTATCCCCCGCAGCGTGAGCCGCAGATTGACAGCGGTTTGAAACGTCTCAAGCTCTGTTAGCGTATATCAGCGCTGGGGGGTTGTCAATGGAGAATGAGGGGCGGAGAATGGGGCTTGACGGGCAATTACGGTAACCAGCGAACCTGGTTGCGGAAATCTTCAGGCGCCCAAGTCAGCCATACCATCCAGAGTCCTTCGATGGCCGCACCAGTAGAGCGCGATGACGGAATGAGAAGCACGCCGGGGGACTCGCGTTCCGCGATGAACTCTTGGAAGTGGACCCGCATCGTTCGGACATCACGCGCAACCAGAACCCGACCAGCCTCGGCGGCGACACGCAGAACTTCCGCAGCGGGAGTGCCATCCGGAATTATGTCGGCAGAGTGCCGGAAATCGAGGGAGGGCTCTGTACGTCGCAAGCCTCTGCCGATGTCGGGACCGAGATCGGCATCAGCCTGAAAGGAGATCCTCAAGGCGGGCTAGCCAGGCTTTCGTTCCTGAGCCCGCTCGAAACGCTCTACCAGTTCCGCGGGCATCGGATGCCGAGTCTTGATTTCCGCGAAAATACGCTCCTGATCCGTCAGGTAAGCATCCACTTCAGCCTGGTGTTCCAAAATGAAGGTGATCGCCCCGGAGACTTTGGCCAACGAACCGATGGATGGATACGCTTCGAAAATGGCTTCCGCCGGCCGCCCGCGCCGAAAGTCGTAGGTCACGACGTCAAGAGCGATACGCGTCCCAGCCACGTAGTAGCCGCCGTTATGGAGTTCGACGTATGCGTTGGTGGGCATCATGACAGCCGCTCTACATCATTCTACTCCGATGCTGGGCGCCGCGATCCCATGCGGATGTTTATCCCAGAGCGGTGAAATCCCACAACGAAACCGCCATCGGGTTCCCGGTTGGTGGACGCTTGGCCCGGCCGCCGCCGGGGGTTCGGCGTCAGTCGGCTTTCCTGCCGCGGCGGCGCAGGAACATCACGACGCCGAACAAGACGGCCAGTGCCCCACAAATGAGGCGCAGAGTGGTTGTATCCATACCTAAAGTCTCCTTCCCCCTCCTTATCGGCCAATTACATGTTTTCAATCATGGGAATCAGATCGCGCACCAGGCGGACCATGACCGGACCTATGGTGACCACGAAGAGGGTGGGCAGCACGCAGAAGAAGATGGGAAAAACCAGCTTCACGGCGAGCTTGGACGCGCGCTCCTCGGCCTTCTGCCGGGCCATGGTCCGCAAGTAATCGGCGTGCCCGCGCAGGCACTGGGCGATGCTGGTTCCGAAGCGGTTGGTCTGCACCAGCACGGCCACGAGTTTCTTAACGTCCTCCACGCCGGTGCGATCCGCCAGGTTGTGCAGCGCATCCTCGCGCCGAATGCCGGCGCGCAGTTCGAGGTTCATCACGGTGAACTCGCTGCAAATCTCCGGGTGGGCGAATTGCAGCTCTTTGGCCACCTGTAGCATGGTTTGGTCGATTCCCAGGCCGGACTCCACGCACACCACCATCAGGTCCAAGGCGTTGGGCAGCCCATGGGCGATGGCGTACTGGCGGCGGCGTATACGCCGCATCACGTACTGCATGGGCGCCAGGTACCCGAAGGCGGCCCCCCCGCCCGCGACCAGCAGCAGCTTGTCGGGCGCGGCTTGCCGCTGCCATCCTCCGGCGAGCCCCAGGGCGGCGAATAACAGGGTCGCCACCAGGCGGGCGCCCTGGAAGTAGCTGGCCGCGTTCTGGTCGCGGAAGCCCGCGCGCATGAGGCGGCGCTTGAGGCGCGACAGGTCCACGGCCGAGGCCGGCACGACCGCTCCGAGGCGGCCCACCAGGTCGCGCCAGAGTAGCGTGGGGGGGGGCAGCAGGCCCGCCGCCTGAAGGGGGGGCGGCGCGACGCGATGAACTCCCCGCGCGCGCCGGGTCCCCGCACCGAGTCCGGCCCAGGCGATCCCGGCGGCCACCAGGAGGAACAGCGTCAAAGTGAGTAGTTCCAGCATGCCTACACCTCGATGTTGACAATTTTGCGGATGATCAGATAGCCCAGCACCTGCAGCCCAAAGGCCGTGGCGAGCAACAGGTTTCCCGTGGGATCGTCAATGAAGAAGCGCGCGTATTTCGGATTGGCCGCGAACATCATCCCCCCCACGCCGACCGGGATGGCCGACAGGATGCGCCCGGACATGATCCCCTGCGCGCTCACCGTGCGGATCCGCGCGCGCAGTTTGAAGCGCTCGCGCGTCAACTGCGCCAGCTTATCCAACAACTCCGCCAGATTGCCGCCGGTGCGTCTTTGCAGCAGCACGGCGGAAACGAAGAATTGCACGTCCATCGAGGGCACGCGTTCGGAGAGCTTGCGCAGCACGATGTCGATTGGCTGCCCCAGGTTCTGCTCCTCGAAGGTGCGGCGCAGTTCGCCGGCCAGAGGTTCGCTGAATTCGCGGTAGGCCATTTCGATGGCCACCGAGAACCCGTGCCCGGCGCGCATGCAGCGCGAGACGAATTCCAGGCAATCGGGGAACTGCTCCTCGAAGCTGCTTACGCGGCGCCGCGCCTTGCGGCGTACGTACCCCCAGGGAACCATCCCCAGCGCCGCGCCCGCCCCGAGGGCCACCAGCGGGTGGGTATTGCCGGCGATCGCGGTGGCCGCCCCGAAACCGGCCAGGAACAGGGCGATGGAGCGTTGCAGCAGCCCGGCGGGCTCCCACTTGAGCGCTGCCGTCTCCAGCAGATGGGCGGCGGCTTCGCGGAGCCGCAGGCCGTCCAGCAGGCGTCCCGTCAGCGGGCCGCGCACCTCGGCGGCGCCTTCGATCAGGCGCGGCCGGCCGCGGCCCGCGTGCTCTTTTCCGGCGCTGCGTGCGGCCAGCCGCCGCACCGCCAGCGCCGTGTCCCGGCGCTGCAGGCGTTGCCAAAGCAGGCGGTACGTCAGCACCCCCGTGACGGCCGCCAGCAGGAAGAGGATAAGCATCACAGGCCTCCGACTTCGAGCGTCTCGTCGAAGATCTCCGGCGGGAGGCATAGCCCGGCAGCCAGCAGTTTCTCATTGAACTTGGGCAGGATCCCGGTGGCGCAGAAACGGCCGCGCACCCTGCCGTCCGGCCCGAGGCCGCGTTTTTCGAATATGAAAATATCCTGCAGGGTCACGATGTCCACTTCCATGCCGGTGACTTCGGTGATGCTCGTCACGCGGCGCGTGCCATCGCTCAAACGCGAGCACTGCACCAGGAGATGGACCGCCGAGGTAATCTGCTGGCGTACGGCAGTCAGGTGCATGTTGGCATTGGCCAGCGTCACCATGACTTCGAGGCGCGAGATGGCGTCGCGCGGCGTATTGGCATGCACCGTGGTCAGCGAACCATCGTGGCCGGTATTCATGGCCTGCAACATGTCGAGCGCCTCCTCGCCGCGCACCTCGCCCACGATGATGCGGTCCGGCCGCATGCGCAGGCTGTTGATCAGCAGTTGCCTTTGGCGCACGGCGCCGTTGCCTTCGAGATTGGCCGGCCGGGTCTCCAGGCGCACCACGTGGGGCTGCTTCAACTGCAGTTCGGCGGCGTCCTCAATGGTCAGAATGCGCTCCTTGGGAGAAATGAAGAAGGAGAGCGCGTTCAGCAGGGTGGTCTTGCCGGCGCCGGTTCCGCCGGAGACGATGATGTTTAACTTGGCCTTGACGGCGGCTTCCAGCAGGCGCATCATGCCGCGCGTCATGGCGCCCTTGGCCACCAGGTCGTCCGGCATCAGCCTGTCGGTGCTGAAACGGCGGATCGACAGCAACGCCCCGTCCACCGCCAGCGGCGGGATGATGGCGTTGACGCGCGAGCCGTCGCTCAGGCGCGCATCCACCATGGGGTTGGATTCGTCCACCCGGCGGCCCACTTGGGAGACGATCTTGTCGATGATGCGCAGCAAATGGCCCTCGTCGTGGAACCGCACGCTGGTCAGCTCCAGGATTCCCTTGCGTTCCACGTAGACCTGCCGGTGGCCGTTCACCAGGATGTCGGAGATGGTCGGATCCTGGAGCAGCGGTTCGAGCGGTCCGAGGCCGAAGACTTCGTGCAGCACCTCATGGCTGATGCGCTGTTTTTCGACGGCGGTGAGCAGATTGGGCTCCTCCTCCACCATGGCCAGCACGGCTTGCCGCACTTCGGCGCGGATGCGGTCGTCATCGATGCCCGACAGCGCCTCCAGGTTGATGCGGTCCAGCAGCTTGCGGTGCAGGGTGAACTTCAGCTCCTGGTATTCGGGTCTGACCGCGGCGGGGCTGGCGGCGTTGCGCAGCAGGCGCTGCTCCCAACTCGATTCGGTGGCGCTCTGGGGGCTGGCAACCGTCATTTGGTCTCCTGCTTTCGGGAAAAGAATTCCACCTTTTTGACGGCTCCTCGAATCACCATCATCTGTTCGGGCTCAGCCGCCGGCACGGCGGCCGGCGGGTCAGGGGCTGCCGCCGCGACCGGGGCCGCCGCCCGGTGGACCTTCGGCGGCGCGGCCTTAGCCGGTGGAACTTCGGGCGGTGGCGCCCCATAGAGATCGTGCAGCCTCCGCCCGCTGGTAGGGACCGTCGCCTGGTCGGTGGAATTGCGCAGCACCAGTTGGATGCGGCCTTCGATGTTGGACAGGGTCAGCGACTCCGCCTCCGCCGGACTCACCAGCAAGGTCACCACCGGAGTCACGATCGGCTGGCTTTTGCCGTCGGTCTGTGTGGTCTGCCCGGCGGAGAGGACGGTGATGTTTTGCAGCACGGTTTGGGTCTCGGTGTCGCCGCGATTGGGCGGCTTGCCGGTGACCAGCACGTCCACCCGCATACCCGGCAGCACGAAGCCGGCCACCCCCACCACGTCGTTGACGCGCACTGAGATGGCGCGCATTCCGGGCGGAATCAAGGGTCCCAAACCCAGGCCGCTGCCTTTCACCGCGAGGCGCGCTTCGACCACCGGTTCGTCCGCCTGGATGGTGCTGATCACGGGCCGTTCCAGCACATCTTCCAAGCGCGAGAAGGCTCCGGCGGGAAACAGGCTCTCGGGCACGCCGCGCAGTTTGACGGAGGCGCGACCGAGCGTGCTTCCCGCGGGAAGCAGATTAGTGGCGACCACTACCTGTTTCTCCGCGGCGGGGCGGGTGCGGCCGCCCGCGCCCCGGGCCAGCCGGTAGAAACTTCCGGCCACCAGCAGTGCACAGGCCATACTCACCGATATCACCAGCACAAATCGCCGATCTAAATGCATCACGAACCTCCACACAACAGATTGACCCAGGCTCCCAGACCGATGGCGGGCGCGTAGACAATGGCACGCGTGCGCGAATTTGAGAGCAGCGTGCCGGCCGTCATGGCAGGACCCCCGCCCAATGCCACTTATTACAGCGTTTCACAAATACAGTCTCGTACTTCGAAGCGATCGCTCCCGACCCAGAGGGTACCCGGGCGCGGCTCTGATCGGAGCCGCGCGCGTAAGCAAGCGGCATGCCGATGTGGGGCGGACCCCCGCTCCTGGGGTCCCCACTGGGGACGGCGCCCCCGCCGGCTTGCGCCGTCCGGATGAAGCTGATTTCGCTGGCGAGAAGCGGGTCCAGGGGGACCGGCGCGGACCCGGGGGTCCGCCTCACATCGCGCGCGTAGAGCACCGCCACCGAATCCCGATACACCCGCCGCCATCCGGGTTCGCGGTCGAGCGCCGTGCTCAGGGCCCAGTCGTGCGGCAATAGCGCCAGGTCAAATTGGTAGCGGTCCAGCACTTCGCGCCAGGAACTCTCGCCCGTGAGCAGCTTGCGGTAGTCCGACCCGATTGCCGGACCGAAGAAATCGCTGCGCCCGTCGAAGAAGACGCGCTGTTCGGGATACAGGCGGTAAATCAGGTAGTCGGCCCATTGGTCGCTGGTCAGGATGCGTGGCATGGCAGCCGGGGGCGTGAGTTGTTCGAGGTTCCGTTCCACCGCCCGCACCGGAAATACCGTGTCCGGGAAGCCGGCGCCGGGCACGGCCAGCATCACAACCGCGGCCGAGAGCGGCAGCCAGAGGCTGGCCCGCGGACGCCGCCCGTATTCCTGCGCCAGTTCCCAGAAGATGCGCAGCGGGGCGCGAGGGCTGGCGCGCGACGCCAGGCGCGCCCAATACGCCGCGGCGCCCGAGGCCAATACGGGCGCGGCCGCAATCGCGAAGAACGGCACGTGGCGCGCCGAACGCAGCGCCAGAAATCCCCAAACCAGCACCAGCAGGGCGTCAAAACGGTCGGCTTGCGGCGCGAGCGCCACCGTTGCCAGCAGCAGCAGGGCGAACACGATCATGCCCTCGGAGCGGATCTGGGGAGACTGGAACTCCTGCACATGGTCCATAATCCACGACGAATTCAAGTAGCGCGCAATGTGCAGGTGCAACTGCCAGCCGTACGGATTCAAGAGGCTGGCCAGGGAGCACAGCGCCGTGAGAGAGCCATAGCGGCGCACTTGGAACCAGTCGCGCTGCGCCGCACAGAGCACCAGCAGAAGCCCGAGCGTGGCCAGCCAGGCCACAAAGCCGGCGTGCAGATTCACCCAGAGCGCGGTCAGCGGCACGAGCAGCCACACCAGCGGCCCGCGCCGCGAGCGATCT